>JBEGMB010000184.1:0-3303 GCA_041183245.1 Bacteroidota bacterium | reverse complement strand
AATTTAGTCCGGAAGATCCAATGTATCATCGCATCGGTGCGCGGTATTACCTCAAGAACGGTTTGCTATTGAATCTTACCTTGAAAACTCATTGGGCCAGGGCGGATTATTTGGAATATGGCATTGGATACACCTTTAATTATAGGGCTAAATGAAGTGGTTTAATCTATTGATTTTTATTGCGTTAGCATATTCGTGTAAGAAGCCTGAGCAACGTGCGTGCTTCAAGAAATCGGGTGAACTATCCGTTCGGACATATAATTTAGGTTCCTTTAATCAATTGCATTTAAAAGAGCATCTTAGCTATAAATTGGTTCAGGATTCAACCAATAAAGTCATTGTGCGTGGAGGAAATAATTTATTGAATTTTGTTGAGGTGATAGGGGAAAATGGACTGCTTACCATTGAGAATAAAAATCGATGCAATTACTTAAGGTCCTATGAATTTCCAGAAGTTGAAATTCATTATACCAAGCTCATTAATATATTGTTTGAAGGGACAGAGCGTCTTTACAATGAAGATACCTTGATTACGGATTATTTAACACTAACACTTCGTGACGGCGCCGGTCATATAGAATTGAACGTTCAAGCAATTGATATAAATACCATCAATACACACGGTTGGGGTCGCTTAACTTTGAAAGGTGAAACACAAACCCTGCGGGGAAATCTTATGGGGGATGGGAAGTTTGATTTTAGTCAAATGTCTGCATCAAATCACGTGAAGTTGATTACTTCCTCATCCATTGATCAATGGGTTAAGGCCGATGGGATTCCCTTGAATGTTGAATTGAATGGAATTGGCAATGTGTATTACTACGGATTACCTTCGGTTATTAATACGGTTCAATACGGAGAGGGTAAATTAATTAACGTGCAATAATGGAATTTTTACAATATTTTTCGGTGTTCGAGGGACTTGTACTCTTTTCCTTTTTAGCGCTTATTGTATTGCTTTTTGTTTTTATTAGAAAACGTGCAAAGCGTCCCTTGCATGATGATGCGATGTTGGATGCGGATATGGACGACAATTCAGAAGGTTGGTTAAGAAGATTGTGGAATAACTTTTTAAATTTCTTTTAATGAAAATAATTTCTTTTAATGTCAACGGCATTCGTGCCATAACTGGTAAGTCGTTTATTCAAGATATGACCGCCTTGCAACCCGATATCATTTGTTTGCAAGAAACGAAAGCAACGGTGGAACAAGTTAAAGAAGCCTTGTTGCCATTGGGTGCTTATCACGTATTTGCTAATGAAGCAGAACGTAAAGGGTATTCTGGTACGGCAATTATTACCAAAGAAAAACCTTTGCACATTGCCTATGATATGCAGGTTCCGGATCATGATCATGAGGGTAGGGTGGTGTGTGCTGAATATGCTTCTTTTTATTTGGTGACGGTCTATGTGCCAAATTCCGGAAATGAGTTGGCTCGTTTGCCTTATCGTCAAAGCTGGGACCGGGATTTTTTAAATTATTTGAAAGAATTAGAGCAGACAAAACCTGTTGTGGTCTGTGGTGATTTTAACGTAGCGCATCGATCGATCGATTTAGCGCGTCCAAAGGAAAACTATAACAAGTCTGCTGGGTTTATGCAAGAGGAAATTGACGGGATGAATGCCTATGAAACGGCTGGATTAATAGATACCTATCGCTACATGCATCCGGAACGTGCTGAATATTCTTGGTGGAGTTATCGTGCAGGCGCTCGAGAGAAAAATATCGGCTGGAGAATTGATTATTTCTTAATGTCAAAAGCGTTTTTACCTCAATTAAAATCTGCAGCTATCTTAACTCAAGTTTTTGGTTCAGACCATTGCCCAGTGCAGATTGAGTTATCCTTTTGAGGATAAAATCCAATCTACTGTTTTTTGTATTCCTTCTTTAATGGAAACCCTTGGAGAATAACCCAGGTGCGCTTTTATTTTCTCAATCGAAGCCAATGAATGCGGTATATCCCCTTTACGAAAAGGTCCGTAATTTATATCATGAAGCGTTGCTTGTGGTTTGCGTAAAGTGATGGCCTCCTTAATAAGTACAACTAATTCATTGAGGCTTGTACTTGAGCCATAGGCGACGTTGTAAATCTGATTATCTGCATCTGCCTTCGTGTTTTCAATAGCGCGAAGCGTTGCGTCAATCACATTTTCAATGTGTGTAAAGTCTCTCGTATTCGTTCCGTCTCCGTTGATGATTGGCGACTCGCCATCTATAAATTGCTGAATAAATTTTGGGATTACAGCTGCGTATGCGCCGTGTGGATCTTGACGTTTCCCAAAAACATTAAAATACCTCAATCCAATGTAAGGTAAGCCATAGTTTAAGGCATACACATGCGCATAGAGTTCGTTGACATATTTCCCGACCGCGTAGGGGGATAAGGGTTTTCCGATAATGTCCTCTTGTTTAGGTAACAAAGCGGAATCGCCATAAGTTGAGGAGCTTGCTGCAAATACAAAGCGCGTAATACCGAGTTCTTTTGCGGTATGAATAACATTTAGGAATCCATCAATGTTAATGCTGTTCGTGGTTAATGGATCGTTAATCGAACGGGGTACAGATCCCAGTGCGGCCAGATGAGCTACCACATCACATCCGTTCATGGCCTCTTGACACGCATCGATGGAACGAATGTCCGTTTCAAAAAAAGTGAATTTTGGGTGGTCGACTAAATGGCTAATGTTGCTGTAATTTCCGGTCAATAAATTATCCATGCAATGCACTTCGTAGTTGCGTTCGAGTAAGGCATCGCACAAATTTGAACCAATAAATCCTGCGCCACCCGTAACCAATATCTTCATTCAACGGCTTTTTGTTCAAAACAAAGGTAGTTATTTCAAGTACATTCCCCGACAAACTTGTAAATTTGACACTTGCAATGAATCACTTAAAAGATACGTATCGTCACCAAGGTAAGCGAAAGTTATTGGTGGAGGAATTAGGGAAGATGGGAATAAAGGACGTACGAATCCTGAACGCATTCAATGCGGTTCCTCGTCATTTTTTTATGGATTTAGCGTTGGATGACTTGGCCTATACCAACGGCGCATTTCATATTGGTTCAGGTCAAACGATCTCACATCCGTATACCGTTGCATTTCAAACGGAAATACTTGATTTAAGTCCAAAGATGAAAGTATTGGAAATCGGTACAGGTTCTGGTTTCCAAACGTGTATACTGTGCGAATTGGGTGCTCGGGCATATTCCATAGAGCGCCATCAGGATTTACATGTAAAAGCAACACAACTTATTAAACACTTGAAGTACGATCCACGGTTAAAATATGGAGATGGATATCA
>JBEGMB010000183.1:0-5831 GCA_041183245.1 Bacteroidota bacterium | reverse complement strand
AAATTTTCAAAAACTGATTTAAATAGTGTATCATTTTTTAATTAATCGTATTAAATAAGCCCCATAAATGCTGCGTTCGTCAGTTCCATCGAAGGATGAGTCAAACATCGGTTCTCCTTTTATATTGCAATCAAGAGCCATAGTTATGTTTTTGCCAACCCAATACCCCATTATACCATCAACCGGACTGAACCAAACTTCATCAAAATATCCACTTGGATTTAAGTTTAAGATGGAATTACTTATACCGTCACAATTGTATAAATTCTGAACTGTTTTGTTTGATTTAGAAAAATTTATGACTTCATTCCAGTCAGAAGCATCCGCTATTCGAAATTCGTGATATTTGCTGTCTGGAGAACTTATTTGATTCATAATATTTTTTAAAGCAAGGGCATTGTAGAAAATACCATATCCCTTATTCTTTTCATTGAATTCAAAATAACAACAACATGCCTTTTTTGAAGAAAGGTTGATCCATTCAGCTTCACTTGAAACGAGTGTAATCCAGAATTCCCCATATTCACTTAAATTTTCGCATTTCCATTGTTGCTTGCCAATTTGACAAACACTCCAATTCACTGGATTATTTGTATTAAGTGATTCTTTAATGTTGGTAGCGTCATTTTTTATTTCTTCATTTTTTTGTTCAATACCGATTAATCGAATCATAAAACCCGGGTATGAATTATAGGAGAAGCCCTCCTTTATTTGAATATCCTCTTTACTGTTGCAATTAAATATATACGCCTTTTTCTCTGTACCTTCACCTACCCAGTATCCAATGTTTAGTTCCGTTGGCAACGTCCAAGAATATGATTCATAGTAACCGTTTGGGTGCAAATTGAATCCAGCGTAGTTAGTTTCATCACAATTAAAAAGTGATTGGTAGGTACCCTTATTTCTACAACATGTTATTAATGCCATCCAATCTTTTTCAGTCGCAATTCGTAAGCCCCTGTCTTTTAATGCTTGATCATCTTTAAGTAATTCATAGGCTTTTAAGTTATAGACTAATCCATAGTCTTCATACATTGGGTCAAAATTTATATAAGAACAGCAAGGTGTCTCGTAATAGTATTTCTCCCAGTCCGACGATTTGGTTATAAATTTTATTGTATTTTTTGAACCCCTTTCATTTACTATATCCTTAATCCATTTCGATTCATTACATTGATTCGATTTAGATTCCGTCAACCGAATTGATAACGCAAGAATGGAATTTCTTAATACGCCATTAGAGGTCTCGGTATCTATAAAATCATCAACCATGGGATCGCCTAAATTATCCCCTGAAAATGAGACAAAGGTATGTTCGTTTACCCAATATCCTGAGAACATCTCTTCTGACTTATACCATACCTCATCGTAATACCCTGGATAAACATTTAAGTTTAATTGGTTTACAGTCTTATGCTTGTATTTTAGGTCATTAAAAATGTTTTTCCATTGCTCATCACTACATACGCGTTCATCTGAAGACTGATTAACAAGGGTGTTTTTAATTTTTTCAAATGCTTTAAGGTTATACAATAGTCCCAAGTTCTTGTATTTTTCATCAAACATATAATAGCAACAACAAGCTTTTTGCGGAGAAAATAATAACCAATCTTCTTCAGAAGTTATCAATTCAACCCCGTATGGAATTTCGTTGTAATTTTCATTCGAGTTTAGAGCAATTGTTTCTCTTGAAGATGAATTTCCTAACTCCTTTAAAACCGAAATTTTTGATTCTGGATAAAGACCATTAGCGTGCTTCGCAAAAGCATGAATTACGAACATAAACAACAGAAAACTGATTTTATTTTTCATTAGACTTTCAGGTATTTAACTGTCTCTCGTTTGTTAGATATTGATTATTTTGAAATATTTCAACTAATCGGCATCATGCGTTTACAAATAAATCAATCCACTTTCATAGATTGAATTATTTTTTGATTAATCGTATCAAATAGGCGCCATAAATGCTGCGCTCATCAGTACCATCGAATGAAGTATCAAACATTGGTTCTCCTTTTGAATTGCAATCAAGAGCCATAGTTATGTTATTGCCAACCCAGTACCCCATAATGCCATCTAGAGGACTATACCAAACTTCATCAAAATATCCGGATGGTTTTAAGTTCATTGTAGAATTGCTGCGCCCGTCACAATTGTATAGGTTATTAACTGTTTTATTTTTAACTGAAAAATTCATGACTTTTTCCCAATCAGAAGTATCCGCTATTCGAAATTCATGATATTTGCTGTCTGGAGAACTTATTTGATTCATAATGTTTTTTAAAGCAAGTGCATTGTAAAAAACACCATATCCCTTATTATTATCATTGAATTCATAATAACAACAACAAGCCTTTTTGGGTGAAACTTTGGTCCATTCGGCTTCACTTGAAACAAATGTAATCCCAAATTTCCCATATTCTGATAAATTTTCACATGCCCATTGCTGCTTACCAATTTGACAAATATTGATATCCAATGGTTTATTAGCGTTAAGTTCTTCTTCTATTTTCATTATTTCATCACTCATACCACCACTGTAATTCTTATATGATTTTTTGTAATCACTTTTGTTTTCACACTTACTTTTAAAACTAGAAAATAATGCCTTCATCTCTGAAAGGGAATTTACATCATTCTGAATGGTTGTAAACTTATCATAAATCCGATCACATTCACAGATTTGAGAATTACGTTGATACATTAGTCCTAATTCTGCAGAAGGACCTAAGGGCAAGGTATTTAGATTCGCATCTAAAATATTCAAACTGCCCGAAAAGTTATTTGTCCATTCTGGTTTTGATTTATTTGATGAATTTTTTAATGCATTCCCTGAATTGTGATAAATAAGACCTACATAAACCCCTGGGTTTGTTGCAATAGAAGAACTAGAAACAAATTTCTTACCTAGAAACACATTGACACCGTAATTCAGTGCCCAAGATTTATTCAATCCCCATCCAAGCCCTTGAATTTTATTTATTGCAACTTGGCAGTTTGGGTTGCCAAAATAATTTACACGGAACGCGAGCTGGCTAAAATAATTATTAAGCCCATTTCCGCCCATAATCGTTAAACTACCAAAGGTTTGGTCTTTCGGGCCAAAGGTATACAGGGCATCAAGCATTATCCTTGAATTAATATATTGGATCCCAGGTATAACACTGATCGCATATTTGTTTGAAACTTGCAAACTAGTGAATTCAGGATCATTCTGATCATATAAATTGTAAATTGAATTCCCTCTATAGCGGTTATTAATACCCTTAACACCCAACCCCAAATTAAATTGATCAAATTGACTTGGATTCGCTAATTTTTGATTCAACTTAACCTGAAACCCAAATTGACCAGAGATTTCATTTTGATCATATACTCCTCCTGTATAGGAATGAATATAATAGCCGCCAACAGCAAAATTGTAGACAGTTTTCTTCCTCGCTTGAGAAAACAACATATTTTGAGAGTAGGGGGTGGGTAAATTAGCTTTACCACCAATTAAAAACAAGTATGGTGACTGAGAACCTAAGGTGTAGTATTGCTGACGATGGTTCGCATATATTGCATATCCATGAGTTTGTACGATTTTAGCAGGATTAAACATCATGTCATTCCACATCCGTTGATTGTTTAAAAAACGTTGTTGGCTGTATGCAGCAAAACAAAACAAAAGGGAACAAACAAATACGGTACGTTGATTAATTTTAATTGTCATATTTGATGCTTAATATTCCTGAATATTTTTTCTTTCTGAATTGAGACCTGAGGAAATATGAATAATCTCCTGGTGGTAGTTTTTCACCTTTTTGATTTTTCCCATCAAAAGGTACGTATGTAGGGTTATCTGTAGCGTCTTGTTTATAAACTAACTCCCCCCTCATATTTCTTAGTTCAACTACATAATCGGTCCATTGAGCAATTCCACTAATTATCCAAGTGTCATTGTACCCATCACCATTGGGGGATATTCCGCCTGGGATATTCAATTCGGCTTTTGACAGTACTACAATGCGAATCGAATCCTTACAACCGACACCATCCGTGACAAATAATTGATAATTTCCTTCATTTAATCCATTTATATCTTGTGTTGATTGGGCGTATGAGGCATCCTCATTCAGCGTCCAGGAATATGAAAATGGCGAATTTCCATTTACACTGATTGATATCGATCCATCCCCCCCTTGCGATGCATCTATTACCGTATCAACGGTTATTGTTGGTAGTGGGAGCGTTGTTAAGTTAATAGGTAGTCTAAGGTCTGATTCGCATCCAGTGTTTCCATTGAAATTTGAAACATAGAATACTTTATTTTCTGTAGGAAGCGTATTATAAGTTAATCCTTCATGAATGTGGTCATCGCAACCAAAAGCATTCGTGTACCACCTTAGGTTTCCCGTTACAGAGAAGGCGGTTAATGAGACGGCATCTCTGCTGTTGTAACATTCTATAAGATTTCCAGGATTTGTTGGAGCAGGTGGCTTAGGGTTAGAGACACAATCATTCCCTGAAAGTTGAATATCATCAATCACAAAACCAGGCTGGAAGTTAAACGAATTATCTGATGTAAATGAGAAACCAATATAGAAGCCGCTGTTATTAAAACACTTTGGCAATTTCATTACCTCAAATTGAATTTCATTTCCTTTCCCCGATTGATAATTTTTAATCTTATCCCAATTCAATCCATCAGAACTGAAATATAATGTGCCAAAATCACGATCGGCCTCGCCATTACACAACCAAGAAAAACTAAGAATTATATTGTAAAAATTGGTGGTTTGAAAGTACCTGTATTTAATTGAACTTTCTTCGGAATTCCCATAGGTGTAACCCGCAACATAAGGACCCCATGGGTTATTCTGGTCGTAGTGAACTACTTGCAAGGAATTATTATTTATGGAATAATTACTTGTCGTTATTTCGAAGTAATTGACTTGATTCCCATTGCCAGTACTTTGCCAATTTCCAGTAGGCCAATCAAAATTGTCAGATGGTAATTGACCAAACAGCCATGTGGAGCAATTAATAAGAATTAGCAATACAAAATGATTTTTCATGGAAAGTTTTGTTTACCAGATTAGTTTTCAAATAAAAATGTAAGCGAAAAACCAAGCCCCAAAGGCTGACCTTGGATATCCAAAACACTAAAATTTTTTAATTTCTTGTCATCAGATACCCAATCCAATTTGTAAAATCTGCCTGACCAACCGTAATATATACCATAGATTTTACAATTCAATTTAAAATATGAATCTAAAGCCAATGGAAGTGGTATACTTAACCCTCCCTGAATCCGTGTGTTCACAAACCATCCGGTGCTACGTACCTCTTGACCTTGTATTCTGTTGTCCGTAAAAATAATTCGGGATGGTCCTGCATCTAATTCTACTCCGGCATATAAAATAGTTCCGGCATCAAAATGCAAGTTCACCCCATAATCCGATATGGAGCAACGGTTTCCTGGTTGGTAGTAATTAAAAAATGTTTGATCGTTAGTGGAAGCAACTGAAAATGTGGGATCCAAATAATACCCGGAACTTTCGGGGTATCCATTCATGATTGATTTACTGTACGAAAGACCCGCCCCGAAGTCTATCCCCCATACCGACCAATCACTCATTCCTAAATTACCCCACGCAGTATATGAATAACCGAGCTTTATCGATGGATAGGAGCTAATTATTGATTGATAATTTTCTCTAAACTCAGAAGATGGAACCGTTTGTTTGAGAGCGGATGTGTAGTTTACTGTTTCATAAATGGCGTATATTCCTTTGTGGACAGTTCCATCCTGACTGTAAAGTATATTGCCGAAAAGCAGATGGACT
>JBEGMB010000182.1:0-3849 GCA_041183245.1 Bacteroidota bacterium | reverse complement strand
GTTCACACTCCATTTATGCAGAAAGCAGTTTGCAACAAATGGAGAATATAGCAACACTTCTTGAAAGCAAAAACTACAAAGTACATCGATTCTACGACCCAAACAACGAATGGGAGGCCATTAAAAAAGCCGCGATCAATGCTTCAATATTTATATATCGAGGGCACGGCACACACTTAGGAATCGATGGTGGTTTCGGTGGAATCGTGGTGGATCAATTTGTTAGTGGGAAAGAAATTTCAACCGATTTAACCTTCAATCTAAGCCCCCTCGTAATTTTTGTCTCTGCATGCGGTGGAGCGGGATCTTCCGCGGGAGATGAGCAGGATATTGGTGTTGAAGAAGCAAAAACTCGAGTACTCGGTTCCGCACTTCCTTTTCTTCTTGCCGGTGCTCAAGGGTATTATGCGAACAATTATGAAGATGGCGCTTATGAATTCCTAGAGCAATGGACCAATCAAATTACCTTGGAAGCATGCTACCTGAACTCCATCTACGAATGGTGCACGGTCCGAACTAATGAATCAGTGCAAGATGAGCGAATCCCCAACTCCTTCAATATTGCCATTTCCTCTAGTCCAGATAATTCAGTTCATACCTTGTCCACAACCACCAACGGAAAAACGACCACTAAAAAAATCAACCGGAAATTTGCCTACAGCATCGCCTTCCTTGGCAACCCCCAACTGACCATAGCACAGACCTTGAAAAAAAAGAGCCTGTACGCCAAAAACTGAAGGTCTATTATCAATGTGATTTCCTACCTTTGATTCATGCAATCAACCAAGGTTTTTGTTCTAGATGGTGGCAACACCCACATTAAACTGGGTGCTTTCGTAGGTAATCAGCTGGTGCAAACCAATCGATTTCAAGAACGTGCTTCCCTAGGAAAATACCTTAGCCCCGAAGATATGGTGGTTATAGCGAATGTAGGTGAACTTCAACTTCAACAGGACTTAATTGCCCTTGGATGCCAGGTTTACTCCGTCACTAACATGAATCCCCTTCCCTTCTCCAATGCCTACAAAACTCCAAACACCCTGGGAATTGATCGCTTGTGCAATATAGCCGCTGTGCATCAGCAGCACCCCTCCCGAAATATCTTGGTGATCGATGCCGGAACTTGCATTAAATTCGATTTTATCGACGCCTTAGGGACCTATCATGGCGGATCCATATCGCCGGGCATTTCCTTACGATACCATAGTTTACATGAACATACCTCACAACTCCCTTTATTAAACCCCACAACCGCTTGGGATGTAATCGGAACGGATACTGAAGGAAGCATACACAGTGGTGTGATGGGAAGTGTAAAAGCGGAAATTAACTGGAGAATTCAGGAATTTAACAATCGTTATGAGGATTTAATCATTTATCTCACCGGTGGCGACGCGCATTATTTTGATTTGGGACAAAAAAATGACATCTTTGTGGACGAAAATCTAACCCTAAAAGGGATTTATGCGTTATATCTACATCAACATTCTTCTGATACTTTGCATTAGTTTAAACGCTGCATTTTCTTTTGGTCAACAATTAACTTCTCACCCGCTCACCTCCTACGGAATTGGGGATCATCAGTTAAACGATCATGGCATTTATTCAGGAATGGGTAATATTTTTACCCCGTTCTTAGACTCTGGTCAGTTAAATTACTTGAACCCGGCGTCCTATGCGTCGTTAAGCAAAGGAAATACCTTGTATTCTATTGGTGTTAGTCAGCGCATTTCTTTTTATGATCAATCCGGTGATAAAGACATTAGGCCAAACGGTAACCTAACCCATATTGCCCTCGGCTTTAGACTTAAAAAGCATTTTGGAATGGCCTTTGGTCTCAAACCGCTTTCTGCAAAGGGATACTATTTAAGTGAAAAAGTATTTACAGGATTGGATTCCATTCGAAATACATACCAAGGAGGCGGCTACATCAATCAAGTTTTTATCGGTGGCACTTATGCCCCCATCGTAAGAAAAGGAACCTATCTTGCCTTTGGAACCCAAATGGGGTATAATTTTGGTACGGTTAAAAACCAACGAATCAGTCAATTAATTCAAGGTACCAACGCGTCCGGCGGAATCTTCGAAGAACTAATAACCGTAAATGCACTAAGTGTTGACTTAGGGGCTGCCTTTTATCAACGCATTGGTTCAAAAGGTGATGTTCGGATGGGAATAACGTACAAACCCAGCCTCGCTTTAAAGAGTGAATTAGAACGTTCTTTCTACAGTGCGTCTAACTTAAATACACCCAGTGGATACGACACGTTATTCTCCAATTCATATACGGGATCTGTCGGTCAAGGACAATCCATAGCGCTTGGTGCGGCATACCGTATTGGACTTAACCCCCGTAAAGTAAAAACTAAAACGCTACACCCAGAAATTACGCTTGCTTTGCAATATCAACGTAATGAGGCATATACGTATGCATTCGATGGCACCAGCTATGATTCGATGGCTTCGCAATCCATACCCGCTCAACGCTATGATGTGGGTATAGAGTTTAGACCTGAACGGTTTTTATATGAGAATATCGCTACGCTCGGCTTTTTTAACAAATTCACGTATCGGTTAGGGGCCTATTACGGCAATTTACCTTATCGAGATGCAAGCTACAATGTATTTAAGGAACAAGGAATTACACTTGGATTAGGGATTCCAATCATAGCGCAGCAATCATTCTCATCCATCAACTTTTCATGTACATTTGGTCAGCGCGGTACATTCACCACGAACAGTTTACAAGAGAACTTCGTTGCGTTTCAGTTGAATGCCACGCTATCACCGGCAAGTTTTGAACGTTGGTTCAGAAAACGTAAAATGGACTAAATGTTCCGCATATTTTTACTTTTAAACATCCTCTTATTATTGATTTCCTGTGAAAACAATATGGATGACGTACAACGGGTTAGTTTTAACCCCAAATCTCCCGATGAAGTAATTGTAGACTTTCACATGGTGTATAGCGACTCCGGGTTTGCCCGAGTAGCACTTCGTGCGGGTTTTGCAGAAACCTATCGTTCTCCTGAACATATTACGCACCTTCGAGATAGCCTTCGCGTTAATTTTTATGGAAAAAATGGAGAGATGATTTCTACCCTAACGGCAAAATACGGAAAGATTAACCACTCTAAAAATCAACTGATGGTAAAGGATTCTGTTCGTCTTTACAATTATCAAAAGAAGCAAACCTTAAAAACCGAGGTGCTCTATTGGCAACAAAAAGACAGCATGATATTTACACCTAAACGAGTATATATTTTCTCACCAAAAGGTAAATTTATGGGCGAGGGATTAAAAACGAAACAAGACTTTAGTCGGTACGAAATACTAAAACCACAAGGGAATGTGGTGATTGAAAAAGAAGAAGAACTTTAATACCAAATGCATGAAAACGTATAATTTGATTATGGGCTATTTTTGGATTGCTGTAGCTGCCATTAGCTTTATTGTAGTGACTTACAATGGATTCACTCAAGGGTTTGACCGGTGGGTTGGGTATTATGTTTTTACCTTGGTTGCTGTGGGTATGTATTTCATGAAGAAATGGATGATGGCTCGAATGGCGAAGCATGAAGCGTTTTTAAATGAGCAACAAAAGCAACAAGATAATTTGTAACAAATCACTTAGTTGATTGTCTATATACATGGTGCGTATTCATCTCCTATTTCTTGTTTTAATCCTAAGTTTTTCAGGCTTTAGTCAACGGTTTTTGAAAGGGACGGTTGTTGATGAAAAGCAGCAACCTATACCCTACGCTAAACTTTATGTAAAAAATGATCCTTCATTGCGCACGGTATGTGATGTGGCGGGGTACTTTGAAATGGGATTAATGCCCGGAGAAT
>JBEGMB010000181.1:0-5142 GCA_041183245.1 Bacteroidota bacterium | reverse complement strand
GGTCCTATACCGCTTAAGGTAGCAGGTACAGCTAACATAGTCGTAGTAGAAACCGTAAAGGGTTTCTGAAATAAATAAGTGGATGCCGGATGAGAAGCTATAAATTCTTGAAGCTTTGGGGTCGTATTTTTGGGATTTCCATATACTCCCAAACTCCGTTTTCGTAAAGATTCACAGACAATCACCAAGACATTGAATGTTGCGGTTTGTTTACGATCGATTTGAATAGAAACTTTTCTTACTCCTAGGCCTTTTCCTTTGAAGGAGGTATGGTCGTCCCAAGTAAATAGATGGCGTTGAACGCATGCACAGAAATTTACATCAACCAAGGCGCATTGATCATACTTTTTGTGCTTGGCAACCAATCCTTCAAATAGAAGGATGGGAAAAATAGATAACAACAGGATTTTTGTGGTGATGACCGTAGGAATATGCCTAGTAATAAGCCTTCGTGCTCCCCAGGTGAGTAACGCTACGGTTCCAAATATTCCAAGCAGTTCTTTCCATCCGCTCACATCGCGAATTATCATAAAGGCGCTCTTGGGTTCTGTTTTAAAATAGAGTAGGGTGTAGTAGTTAGGGAATAGGTCATTAATGTTCTTAAACGCTAAGCTTGCTCCAACAATAAAAAATGTAAGTAAAAAGTAAAAAGAACCGATCGTATAATAAAGCCAATTACTCGCTACGATTCGTTTTAAAATAAGTAGCCAAATCGTATGAAATAGAATGGATGCAATAACAGAAGCTAAGTAAAAATAGAAGTGTTTCGCATGGAAATAGCTCATACGATCCCATCGAAAACTCAAATCTAATAGAACAATTAGGATGGGGAAGAATAATAATTTAACGACAGCACTTAGTTTCACTAAGCGAAGTTAACTAAATATTAAGCGATTTTAACGTGTTGATTAACTACTTAAAACAAGGTTGCTGTAGCAAAGCCTAAACTGTAACCAATTTGTTTGTTTTTTGCTTGCCATTCTAAATATTTAAGTTCCGATTGAATATAGTTTAATTCTCGCATATTGATTAAGAACAAAGAGCTCTCGCCATTTTCAAACATGTTCCGTTCCGCTTCAAGCAGTTGTTTAGAGTCTTTTGCAGCACGTTGATAAATGGCTAATTGTTCAATACTATTGCTTAACTCTATTTTGGCGTTGTTTATTTTCATGGTCAGCTGAGCCTTCAGTTGTGAGAGATTAAGTTGAGTTTCTTCAATTTTTAAATAAGCTAATTTTAAATCACCGCGCTCTTTGCGGAGAAACAAGGGCATTTCAATAGAAAAGCCCCATTTATAATCGTTAATATCTAGGTCACTAAATGGATTGTAATTAACAGGCTCATTAAGGATATTATAGTTTACTTGAACGGAAGGTTTTAAACGGTCAGCTTTTAATCTTCGGTCAATTTCAAGCATATCTACCTTGAACTCAGTAATCGTTAAATACGGATGATTGTTTATTAAGGAGTCACTTTGAAATGGGATCATTGCCGAAGCAATCCAGCTTGTTTGAGCTATGGGCCTTGCCGTTTCTCCAAGCATTAATGGCTCTTGTTGTTCAGACCATAAGTAGGTGGATTGTACATTACATTTTTCTCGGTAATTCGCTTCTGCATCGCGCAATAAACTTAGACGTTGTTGCACTTGAAGTCCGGCCTCAACGGTGTCAATATATGCTCGATCCCCGAGAATAGCTGTTTCCTTTACTGCGTTAAACCGTTGCAATGCAACATCATAAGCTTCTTGTAGTAATTTTGTAGAATGGAAAGCGAGATACCAATCCCAATAAGCATATCCGGTTTCATAGATCAATTTGTTTACTTGTAGGCGCCGTTCCTCTTCACTCGATTGCTGATTTATTTTTGCACTCCAAAGGTCTGCACGTCGTTGATCAATCAAGAGTCCCTGACCTAAATTTGCACCAATGCCACCGTAAAATAAACCACCGGAAGGCGTCTTGGCTTGCGGATCTAAGTAAGAGCCCCTGTTGCTTTCTACGCCTGTTTTTACAGTCACACCATACCACGTAGGATATTTAATTCCATAATCACCCACCGAGTAATATTGCTTCCCATCAAAATATTTTTGATTCAAAGAACCCTCAATTTTGGGGTCAAATCCTCCTTTTGCTTTGAGTATATATGCGTCACCATATTTCGGTTGAATATCGCTGATTTTAATTAACGGATGATTCTGTTTCACCAAGGTTATGAACGCGTCTTCTGTTAGAGGTTTTTGGGCATTTAAAGCTACCCAAATTGAACCGATTATGAGAATGAATAGATACTTCATTTGTTTTTTGATGTTTTTGCTTCTTTTGAATCTTTTTCGACATAGAAATCAGGTGGGAATCCGTTGATATTACGCCATAATTCATATCCGATAGCAACATCTTGAAGGAGCAACATGGAGTTTACTCCACCGCCAACACGTAATGCCTTTGGCCATGGGGGATCTTTTTTATCAGGAGCAATAAGAACCCTAAACATTCCATTTTCTGAGCTAAAGTTGTCTATTGCGAATACTGTCCCACCATAGGTGCCATAGCTACTGTTTGGCCAACCTGAAAATACGATGGCAGGCCAACCGTCAAATTGCATTCTGACGTGCTGACCTTTACGTACTAATGGGTAATCCATTGGACGAATATACATTTCTACCGCAAGGTCATAATTTAAAGGCATGATGGTAGCCAATTCTTGTCCAGCCTTGATTGTCTCTCCAATCCCACTGCTTAAGATTTTGGTGACGTATCCATCTTGTGGTGCCAGAATAAGATAGTTCCCACTTCGAATTGAATACCCTGCCGCTTGGCTTTGTAGCTTAGTAACATCAACTTCCGCATCATACATGCTTGTCATGGCCGACATTTTATCCGATTCTGCTTTTGCGATTTCATCGCGATATTTTGCTTCGGTTGATTGGACTTCAACTTTAGCGTCGATGAGGTCGTTTCTACTTTGAAGTAGTTTCTGTTGGGCTGAAATCATAGAAGCTTGCGCCCGCTGCATCGCCATTCGACGTGTTTCAACCTCGGTTTGTGATTTTAAATCACGTTCGTAAAGTTTCTCAAAACGATGGTATTGGTCTTTCGCAATATCGTAATTCGTTTCTGCTGCTTGAAATTCAATGCTATCTGCAGTGATTTTTAACCGGGCTTGTCGGTATTTAATCTTTGCCTGTTGTAACTTAAGTTTAGATGATTCAATAAGTGCATCGATGCGTTGGTCTAAGGCGTTAACTTTTTGTTCATACGAAATAACACTAAGCTCCTTGTTTTTAATTTGGTTTTGAGTCCGATCGACAAGTTTGGGATCAAAATACCCATCCTTGACCTCGGAAATAATCACGATGGTATCGCCTTTTTTTACAAAATCCCCATCTTTCACAAACCAGGATTCAATTCGACCAGCAATGATTGAATTAATTGTTTGTGGACGTTGCTCGGGTCGAAGTGTTGTGATTTTTCCATTGGAGCGTATGTTTTGTGTCCATGGTAAAAACATGATTAACAGCACCACAGATCCGATAATATACAATGTGCGCTTAAGTTTTGGATTGGATGATTCTTTCTTTACATTTTGATAAGAAATGAATTGATGCTCATCAATTCTATTACGATTATTTGGAGAAATGTTCAACATACTTTACAATATTAATGAGTGATTAACCCTTGGTTAATATTTATTGTTTGGGTTGCGCGATGTACAACTAATTCATCGTCTGATTGAATGAGTATTGTTGTATTTTCGGTTGAAAGGATAACGTTAAGAATTTCTTCCCGTTCATCCAATTTAATATCCTCTAGTGGTTCTTCGAGTAATATTAATTTTGGAGAACCGACTAGGGCACGAGCAATTAGGATTTTTCGAATGCAATCTTTGGCTAAAAAATGTCCCTCTGGATTTAACAAGGTATCGTAACCTTCCTTTAAATGTTGAATTTGTTTCGATAATAAGAGCCGATCGCAAAGGGTTTGAACCTCTCCAAAACTGACATAATCTCTACCTAGGGTTATATTTTCAAGCACAGTAGCATGTACTAATAAATCTTGTGATAACATGTTTCCAATTCTATTCCGAAGATAGGTTCGATTGAGATTGCCCAGTGGGATGTTGTTGATGGATAAACTTCCTTCTTTTGGGTTATAAATACCAGCGATTAATCCAAAAATTAAATTCGTTGAAACGGTATTATCTGTCCGAAAAATAGCTCGCTCATTGGGTTTAATGGTGAAGGTAACCCTTTCAAGTAGCGTCTGACTGGTCAGGTCATTTTCGTAGCTAAGGTTGTGGAAATCAATTTCAAATCCAACTTCACTGTGTGGAATGTCCATTCCTTCTTTGCCTTCGAGTGGTAAGTCTGTAACCTGACCAATCTTTTCAATGGCGGTGAAGAGGTCGTAAACGGTTTCAAGACTCACGATGAGTTTTTCTACTGAACTTAAGATTAGAAGTATTATGATTTCGGCGGCTACAAATTGACCAATATTCATGGTTTGGTTAATTACTAAAACCCCGCCAATTACTAGCAAGGCCATGGCGATAATGGCTTTAAATCCAATGAGGTACAGGTATTGTTGTTTTAGAATTTTGAAATGTTCATTTCTGCTGCTCAAATATTCCACTAAGTATTGATCGGTTCGATACATTAAATAGGAGGGGGTACCGGCCATTTTAAAGCTAAATCGAGTGTATGCAATTTGCTGGAGCCAATGCGCAATTTTGTATTTATAGTTGGATTCTCTCAAGCTCGAGCGAAATCCGCGTTCAGCGGTAATTCGAAATACAATAACAAGCAATAAGATTAAGGCCAAGCCGAAGAAAATAAAAAAGCTGTGATAAAATGAAAGCAATACCAACCCAAAAATAATCTGCAATGAGGCTGCAGCAAAGTCAAGAATAAGTTTTGATAGTCCCTTTTGAATGGTAATGGTGTCAAAAAACCGATTGGGTAGTTCAGGTGCATATTTGTCATTAAGTGCCTCTGTATTTATCAAGGGGATTCGGTCTGTAAAATCGAGTGCGGATCGCACAAAAATTCGCTGTTGTAAGTTTTCTGTAATTCGCATTTGGGCAATGTTTAGAAAACCAGAAATAATGATCGCGAGCATGACCAATATAACCAATATAATCCAAGAG
>JBEGMB010000180.1:0-14238 GCA_041183245.1 Bacteroidota bacterium | reverse complement strand
GGTACAAATTCTTTTCTGTTAAGTACACTTATTTATTTTCTTTTTCTTCGGAAATTTTGTCTTGCTCTTCCTTTTTTCGAATTGCTTGGTACATTTTAATGGCAAGCATCAATAATAGGGCAACTGAGAAAAAGCCAATGGTCGCATAAACCCAGTTCAACGAATCTTTTAAGACAATGATAAACACAATGATCACCAATAGTAAGGTTGCTACTTCATTCCAAACCCGCAAGGCCCCAGATCCCCACAAAAACCGATCAGCTTTAAGATCGAAATATATTTTTTGACAAATGAAATGATACACCAGCAATAAGCCTACAAAAGCTATTTTTAAATGCATGTATACTTGTTTCAAATAATGGGGGGAGCCAACAATCATTAATACGCCAAAAAGTACCGTTAACACCATAGCCGGGGTTGAAATCACCCACCACAATCGGCGCTCCATGATTGAAAATTGATTGGCTAAAATTGACTTCTCAGGCTCCTCTTTGCCATTCGCTTCTACATGGTATATAAATAAACGCACCATATAAAATAAACCCGCAAACCAACTCACCATAAATATGATGTGTAGGGCCTTAATAATACCTAAATTTGTTTGTATCCAATCCATAGTTCAAAATTACATTTTTATGGCAATGGTTGGTAAATCAAGCGGAAGGTTTTAATATTGTATGTATGATTTTAAAGAAAATTCACACGGTTGTTCTTTTTTTACTTTTTTCGTTTTTCGGAAACAGCCAAATTCTTTCCGTTAGTGGATACTATGAAGGCATGAATCTCTTTGTTTCCAATCCTATAAAAAATGATGGATATGGCTATTGCATCCACAACGTATTGGTGAATGGAAATGTCCTCCCAGCGTCAATCCAAACCGATTATTTTGAAATTGACCTCACCTTATTTAGTCTTAAAAAAGGAGACGAGGTGTTCATTGAACTGGAACACGGTGAAGGTTGTACGCCTTCCTTTGTAAACCCTGAAGTTTTGCTTCCTTTTAGCACCTTTGAGGTTGTGTCCATCACCGCGAATGCTCAAGGTAAAATTTCTTGGAGTACAAAAAATGAATCTGGGAAACTCACCTATTTGGTTGAACAATATAAATGGGATCGATGGGTCGTGGCCGCCGAAGTACTTGGAAAAGGATCAAAATCATCCAATAATTACGCCATCGAGATTATACCAACAAGTGGTTACAATAAAGTTCGAGTAGCACAAATTGACAATACCGGTGTAAAACGTCATTCAAAATCGGTTGGGTTCACCTCAACCACTAAATCCATTAAAAAATCGCCCTCAAAAGTAAAGTCCAACTTGTACTTTAAAGCCGAAGGCGTGCTTACCAAAACCAAATACGAGCTGTATGATGCCTTCGGAAACCTGCTCAAAAAAGGATTCGTTCACACCGTTGATTGTACGGATTTACTCAATGGGATATACAATATTAACTACGATAACAAATCGGAAAAATTCATTAAATACTGATGCTTCTGCGAATTGAACACCTTGGAATTGCTGTTGATAGCTTGTCCGAAAGCATTCCTTTGTATGAGGCGCTGCTCAATACCCCTTGCTATAAAAAAGAAGCAGTTGGTTCCGAGGGTGTGATGACCGCCTTTTTTCAGGTTGGTCCCAATAAAATTGAATTGCTCGAAGCAACAAACCCGGATTCCCCCATCGCGAAATTTCTTGCCACAAAAGGAAAAGGATTTCATCACGTGGCTTTTGAAACTGACAATATACAAGCAGAAATCGAGCGATTAATTGCTTCAGGATTTGAATTAATTCATCAAAGCCCTAAACCAGGGGCTGACCATAAAATGATTGCCTTTCTACACCCAAAATCCAGCGACAAACTCTTGGTGGAACTGTGTCAGGATACGCAAGACAATGCCTAATAATTTGGATTGTTTCTAAATTATTAATTCATGACAATTTCATGACAATTAACAGTTAGTTAATCGTGAATTTTGCCACACTAGAAACGAGTTATGGCGAAAGAGGTGTTGAAGTATTTACATACCATCGCGTTTACGCATCGGAATTTTGAAGTGACTAAAATCGGTCTACTTCATGTTCCTTTGGACGAACAACACACTCGATTAAATCCTATAAAACGACGCTTTGAACTCGAAGAGTTGCTTATGCTCTCTACGTGCAACCGGGTAGAATTCAGCCTTGTATATAAAGGGGTGGTTGACACCGAATTTATGCACCAGTTCTTAAGGGCAATTTATCCATCTCTTGGCGAAGAAGACCTCACCTCATTTGTAATAAAACTCGAACATTATCAAGGCATGAATGCTGTGGATCATGCCATGTCTGTGGCATCCTCCATCGATTCTATGATCATCGGTGAACGAGAAATTATTACCCAAGTTCGTCAAGCGTACGAGCATTGTGCATCCATTGGACTCACAGGAGATTTGCTTCGAATCATAAACCGTCACGTGGTTGAAACGGCAAAAAAAGTATATACAAGAACTTCCATTTCTACAAAACCAGTTTCTGTGGTTTCGCTTGCTTATCACCAACTCAAAAGACTACAAATTCCCTTGGATGCTCGATTTTTAGTAATCGGTGCCGGAGTTACGAATACCACCATGGGACGTTTTCTTAAAAAACATGGGTTTAAGAACTTTGCCATATTCAATCGTACCCTTGAAAAAGCAAGTGCCCTTGCGAATGAATTAGGTGGCTTGGCCTACCCGCTCCAAGAATTACATCTTTACCAAAATGGATTCGATGTGATTATCAGCTGTACCGGTGCCGACCATCATGTGATTACCCCGGCGCTATACGAGCAACTGTTGCAAGGAGACCAACGCCCGAAAACCATTATTGATATTGCTATTCCACAAGATTTAGATCCGGAAATCATTGCCAAGCACCCTGTTAAACACATCTCTGTAAGCGTCTTACAGCAGATTTCGCATGAAAACCTGCAAGAACGTGCCAAAGAATTAGCGCATGTAGAACGGATCCTTGATAAAGCGCAAAAAGAATTTGAGCAGGTGCTGCAAGTTAGACACGTGGAATTAGCCATGCGGGCAGTACCTGAAGAAATCAAACGCATCAAGGCAGATGCAGTAAACGAAATCTTCAAAGATGAAATTAATGCATTAGACGCGCAGTCAAGGGAAGTACTTGAAAAAGTACTCGGTTATGTAGAGAAAAAATATATCGCAGGGCCCATGAAATTGGCAAAAGAAATTCTTGTTAACCATGGATAAACCTCACATTCGCATCGGAACACGCGGAAGCGATTTAGCCCTTTGGCAAGCCAATCATGTGAAAGCGAGGTTAGAATCTCTGGGATGTGCGGTAAGTATTCACATCATCCAAACCCAGGGGGACCGTATTCAGGATTTAAGTTTTGATAAACTCGAAGGAAAAGGGTTCTTTACGAAAGAAATAGAATCCGCCCTACTCAGCGGCGACGTAGACTTAGCCGTTCATTCGCATAAAGATTTAGAAACCACCCCACCTCCCGGATTAGTAATTGCCGCGGTATCTGAGCGAGAAGACCCAAGTGAACTCCTTCTGATGCGCGCGGAATCACACGATCCTTCAGAAACCTTCGAATTAAAAGCAGGTGCTCGAATCGGAACCAGTTCGGCTCGTAGACAAAGTATACTGCGTAACTTCCGGTCTGATTTAGAGATCGTTGAGTTACGAGGAAATGTTCCTACCCGCATTGAAAAATTGCGCAGCGGACAATACGATGCAATTTTATTAGCCAAAGCGGGGGTATCTCGATTAAACCTAGACACAAGCGATTTAGTTACCCTTACCTTAAACCCCAAAGAATTCGTTCCAGCACCGGCCCAAGGCGTACTTGGTCTTCAAGTGCGAGAAGCGGATAGCCAAACCTATGAATGGGTTAGAAAACTAAACTATGCACCCACCGAACATTGCATCCATCTAGAACGTGAAGTGCTTCGAAACATGGAAGGGGGCTGCCAACTACCACTTGGAGTATACAATGATGGTGAAGTAGTACATGTTTCTTATGCGAAAACGAAACACGATGCTGCAATGCTTATAAAGTTTCCGCTGGAAGGGGATCAAAATCCAGTTCCCTCAATTATTGAAACCTTACATGCCTTATAATGAAGGTGTTTATTTCTTCCGAATTAGACACTAATCACCCCCTAGTTGCCGCATCCATCTCCTTAGGGTTTAATTTGATACAACAATCCTTGCTTTCTTTTTCAGCGGTAGATGGCCTCCCTACTCGACCGTATGATATTGTATTTTTCAGCAGCCCCAGAGCATACACTTTTGGTAAACAGTTTATTCTTCCAGAAACTAAGGTGGCCTGTGTATCAATCGGTACAGCTAAACATAGCACACATCCCATCGACTGGTGCGGGAATTCCCCTGGTAAGCCAAAACAAACTGCCCTAGATTTCAAACAATGGGTTGGCGAACGGCGGGTATTGTTTCCTGTTTCGTCTCGCAGCTTGGGAAGCATTTCATCGGTATTCCCTCCAGCACAAATCGAATGCCTTACGGTTTATAAAACGATACTGAACCCAAGGGATGTGGAAGCCTGTGCGGTTTACATTTTTACCAGTCCGAGCAACGCAGAAGCCTTCCTAGTGCAAAACACCATTCCACGCGGGGCTAAGGTTATTGCCAAGGGTGAGAGTACGCAAGAATTTTTACAACAACACGGAATAGAATCCACTTATTTCACCGACGACTCCATTGAGTGGGAGGCGGCCTTAGCGCCGTGGGTAAACCCATAGAAGTTCGTACCTTTGCACCATGAATCAAGATACGATTGTTGCCTTAGCTACGGGAGGGACGGGTGCCTTATCGGTGATTCGGCTTTCTGGCCCTGAGGCAAAAGCGATTACACAAGTTCATGTGCGCAAGGACTTAGGTTCCGTTGAAAGCCACACCGTACATTTCGCCTTATTTAATGCTGTTACTCGGGATTTTGAACTCCGTTTAACGCCCATCGATGAAGTATTAATTGGCTACTTTGCCCACGGAAAGAGTTTCACAGGCGAAGAGACGATTGAAATTCATTGCCACGGTTCGTCGTACATTCAACAAACCATCATACAATCGCTGGTTGCTGAAGGGGCTCGTCTTGCTACTCCGGGAGAATTCACGCAACGTGCCTTTATAAACGGGAAATTAGATCTTTCCCAAGCAGAAGCCATTGCCGACCTCATCGCCTCTCAAAGTCAGCAAGCGCATGCGATGGCTTTGAATCAACTGAGGGGAACCTTCTCACACGAATTGAGTGCCCTTCGTGAAAAATTAATAGAATTTGCCAGCCTTATTGAATTGGAATTGGATTTTGGTGAAGAGGATGTCGCTTTTGCAGATCGCAGCGCATTGATTGATTTAGTACAACAGGTCTTAGCAAAAGTGAAGCGCTTAATCAACAGTTTCACGCTGGGTAATGCCATGAAAGAAGGCGTACCGGTTGCCATTGTTGGGGCACCGAATGCTGGAAAAAGTTCCTTGTTGAATTATTTATTGGGTGAGGAACGTGCCATTGTCAGTGAAATCGCAGGAACCACCCGCGATGTGATTGAAGAAACGCTGAACATCGACGGCATACGTTTCCGCTTAATGGACACCGCGGGGATTCGAGAAACTTCAGAAACAATAGAAGCAATGGGCATTGCCCGTTCGCAAGAGAAAATAACCCGAGCGCGGGTGGTACTTGCCCTAAGTGATGCAAACAACGCGTCGCAAATGGAAGCAGACCGCGTGTGGGTAGACGACATGCGGGTGAGCTATCCGGAAAAAGAAATTCTGTGGGTAGCTAATAAAACGGACCTGCATGCGGTAAATTTACCGGTTGATTATGCGATTAGCGCCGTAACTGGTGAGGGGATCAATACCTTAACCCATGCCCTGAGTGAACGAATAAAGCAGGACTTTGATGTGAACCAAGAAACGATCGTTTCTAATGTGCGGCATGTGGAAGCGCTGGAGCAAACACAAACGGCTTTATTCGCAGCATTGAACGGTCTGCGCCATCAGCTCCCGGCAGACTTGGTTGCGATGGATATCCGCTCCGCCATGCGTTCGTTGGGCAAAATCACCGGCGAAATAGAAATGGACACCGATATTTTGGGGACAATCTTTAGTCGGTTTTGTATCGGGAAGTAATTTACGGCACCGGGTCAATAACACAACGTACAGAAAACCCATTGCCTTTTAGATTCAAGTCTAAGTTTTCAAATTGCGTTTTACTTCGGGCATCGGTAATGAGGTGATCTACATCAAATGCTAATCCAATGCGATTGGCGTGATTGCCATAAATACCATATTGGCCATGCGAGCTCGTCCAAAAATTTACATATCTCCCCTTACTTTGCCCATCGTACCAATTAAATGAAGCCTCTAAGTAGCTGTATCGACTTCCTACAGGCTCTATGTTAAACGCATTCAGTTCATGAACTAAGGTCGCCTGTGGTCGAAGCCACCCTTCATTGGATTTAAACATCCTGGCGCATTTCTTTACTCCGCCTAACTCATTAATCAGCGAAGTCCATTCGTTAATACTCGGAATATGTGAACCATTAGGCGCAATACCACGCGGATCTTGAACGGCATACCAATTATATAACACAGTGGTTTGATCTATACCGGTCTCGTCTTCGTAATAACACCAAGCTGGACGCTTATCTTTTGAGGCATTCAACCACTCTTCTGCCGTTTGGGCTTGAGGTATAAGGTCCCCATTATTAAACCGAGTAACACGTAAATTCTCGGTGGTCCATTGATGTTCCCCCATGGAAATAACAGGGTACGAATTTCCATCCACATCGGCAATTTCCTGAGAAAACAAGGGATTATGTACATTAATTAAAATCCACAATCCAAGAAGGCTTAAGATTTTCATAGCTTGACTTTTCCCAAGCAACGAATTAAACCCGCACTGTTACAATACGACAAAAAAAAAGGCCGCAATTGCGGCCTTTAAAATGTTCAATTTTTAATTAATCACGTTGACGTGCTTCAGAAACATTGATGTTTCTTCCACCCATTTCGTAATTTGCCAAAGCCTCCATAGCTGCTTTCGCTTGATCATCGTTTGGCATCTCAACGAAACCAAAACCTCGTGAACGCTGAGTTTCACGATCTTTAATAATTTTTACAGAGGAAACCTCTCCATACTGAGAAAACAAATCTCCCAGTTCTTGCTCACTCAAGCGAAAGCTCAAGTTTGAAACGTACATGTTCATAAATAAAACTTAAATAAATAAAACAAATGCAATGAACATCGGAGTTGGACAGGTCCTCAAAACCACGAATGATTTCAAGAAAAAATACAATGATCGTTTGTCATTACAGTGCTAAACTACACCTAATTATTCAATAAACAATAAAATAACCGTTTATTCCTCGTCATTCACCACGTAATTTCCACAAGCTTTTAATAATGGGCCCAAATTATATACCCGTTTATTCATGTTATTTGACAAGGCAATAATGCATATCGTATCTTTCCGAAGCGAACAATACAAGCCCGTATTTCCATGCCACCAGCCCGTATGAAAAAAGAACGTGTCTTTGCCTTTTTTCTCCTTTAAGCGAATGCCCAGCCCATAATTCCTCGTTCCCGGATGTTCATAACTATAGCCTTTAAACATTTGCTTTCTCAACGAATCACTTAAAAACGAATCCACGTACGTAGCACGGTCCATTTTAACCAAGTCCCGCGCCGTGGTGTACAAGTTCTTGTCGCCATAAATTGCATCCAGGTAGGTGAACCCATTCCACATTCCATTTTGATTGTAGTTTCTACAGAATTCATCATACTGCGTTTTGGTAGTAGCTATGGTAGAACTTTTCATGTCAAGGGGAGTGAAAATCAAGGCTTGCATGGCTTTGGGGAACGACAGGTTGGTGACTTTTTCTACAATAAGTGCCAACATCGCATAATTGGTATTGCAGTATGCGAAATGGGTGCCTGGTTTACTGTTTAATTGGATGTTAAATTTGATCATCAAACGAATGATGTCCTCGTTATTTAGTACGGTCTTTCGATCGGTATTGGCATCTGCAAAATAGCCATAGTATGGCAGCCCACTCCGATGAGTCAACAACATTTTAACTGTAATTTCTTTAAAAGGGAATTTGGGTAAATAATGAGTAACTTTTTGGTTTAGTGCGATTTTACCTTGATCTACCAAGCGCAACACCGCCAGGGCTGTAGCTACCTTACTTATAGAGGCCACATGCATTGGGGTTTCTAGGGTCATTTCTTCGTTCGTTTCACGTTTTGCAAAACCCGCGGCTCTTGAATAAATAATGTAGCCGTTTTTCGCAATAAGGTACTGTCCGCTGAAGCCGGCCTTATTGATCCAATTGGTGTAATATGCTGCTGCGCTGTCCAACAAATACTGTTTGCGTTCAGATGATGGGGGCGGCATCTTCACCTCACTCGCCATAGTTTCTGGCGTAACCGTCGGGTCATCCGAACACCCAATTAAAAAAAGACAGAAAAGGAAACCGATAATGCAGGAAGAATTTTTCATTGGCGGTAAAATTAGTAATTTTGAGTATGGTACCTGAGAGTTATTCCCTTGCATTTGAAGAATTACAACGCATAGTTTCTGAAATGGAGCGAGGCGATATAGGCATTGATGAATTAGCCGTTAATGTGAAACGCGCGTCTGAACTGATTCAATTTTGTAGAAACAAATTAAAAACTACGGAAATGGATGTGGCTGAAATTCTAAAGCAACTTGAAGAAGAAGGCGACGGCGCAAGCGCTTAATTGCTACCTTTGCAAAAAAAAGTATGTCGGATTCTCGCTATCAAGCGCGAGGTGTATCAGCTGGTAAAGAAGATGTTCACCAAGCCATTCAAAATATAGATAAGGGCTTATTTCCAAAAGCCTTTTGTAAAATCGTTCCCGACTATTTAACCCAAGATGAGGATTATTGCATTGCAATGCATGCGGATGGGGCAGGTACAAAATCGTCCTTAGCCTATATGTATTGGAAAGAGACGGGTGATTTATCCGTTTGGAAAGATATTGCGCAAGATGCCTTAATCATGAATATCGATGATTTACTTTGTGTGGGGGCCACTGGACCAATATTAATTTCCTCGACCATAGGAAGAAATAAACGCTTAATTCCCGGGGAAGTTATCAAAGTCATCATTGAAGGAACCGAAGATGTTTTATCCATGTTGCGCACAGCGGGAATGGACATCTATTCTACGGGCGGAGAAACGGCGGACGTGGGTGATTTAGTACGTACGATCATCGTCGATTCCACGGTAGTTTGTCGCATGAAGCGTACCGATGTAGTTAGTAATCACACCATTAAACCAGGAAATGTAATTGTAGGGTTCGCTTCTTACGGGGAAGCAACCTACGAAAGCGAATATAACGGCGGGATGGGTAGCAATGGACTCACTGCGGCTCGTCACGATGTGTTTAATAAAACCTTAGCAGAGAAGTATCCTGAAAGTTACGATCAAGGAATTCCATCGGACTTAGTGTACAGCGGGTCGAAATCACTCACAGATTCAGTTGAAGGAGCTCCGATTAATGCCGGAAAGCTCGTGCTTTCACCTACACGAACTTATGCCCCCTTGATGATTCAAATCCTGTCCAAATACCGCAGACAAATTGATGGTATGGTACATTGCTCAGGTGGGGGACAAACCAAGGTGTTACACTTTGTGGATCACGTGCATATTATCAAAGACCAGTTATTTCCGTGTCCTCCACTATTCCATATGATTCAGCAAGAATCGGGTACATCTTGGCAAGAAATGTACAAAGTATTCAATATGGGACATCGATTTGAAATATATACGGATGCTGAAAGTGCGGCAGGAATGATTGAAATAGCTAAATCCTTCCACATCGAAGCAAAAGTTATTGGTCATGTAAGGGAATCAGTCCAAAAGGAAGTAACTATTCGAAGCGAATTCGGAGAATTTCATTACGAATAACGTCTTTTTTTCAAAATTCCTTTAAGAAAAGAAATGGATTTCTTACTTTTGCCTCCCGTTAATAACGGTGGGATGGGTGAGAGGCTGAAACCAACAGTTTGCTAAACTGTCGTACGGGTAACTGTACCGCGGGTTCGAATCCCGCTCCCACCGCAATAACGTGGAGGTTGGAAGGGATGAGAAACCGCAGGGTTCGTGCCGTAGCGAAGCGAAGACCACCGAAGGTAATCCCGCTCCCACCGCAATAACGTGGAGGTTGGAAGGGATGATAACGGAACGGTTGGTTAAAGAAAAAAGATAGAACATCAACAACGGTTGATGGGCATTAAAGATACTAGAAGATGATTCGTTCGGGGCGTAGCGTAGTCCGGTCATCGCGCCTGGTTTGGGACCAGGAGGTCGCAGGTTCGAATCCTGCCGCCCCGACTGGGGATGAGCAATCATCCCCTTTTTTTTTATAAGTCCCGTAGCTTCTGCCTTCATTGTTTTTCGGCAGACAAGCAGCAGGATAGGAATTTTGGTCCGCTAGCTCAGTCCGCCGCGGCGGAAGCAACTGCCAAATGTTGCACTGAGTGTTGAAATTTTGGTCCCGTAGCTCAGCTGGATAGAGCAACTGCCTTCTAAGCAGTAGGTCTTTGGTTCGAATCCAAACGGGATCACTTGAATTGCCTCACAGAAATGTGGGGCATATTTCTTTGTAACATGCTGTAATTCAAGTGGATTTGTATTCAAATCTTCACTGTGTTATAGGTCAAAGTTCAACACACAACTCTTTCTATCACATCTCAAAATGACGTGCACATGCGCGTGCACATGATTGAATTTTGATGAAACGTGCACATTTGGCGTGCACATTTTCTGATGAAAAAGACAGTACAGGAAGCACAATAATTTGTGCAATGGCAACAGTTAAATTAGTCCTTGATAAAAGGAGAAAAAAGAAGTCTGGTGCATACCCATTAGTGATTCGCATAAGACATTTAGGTAAATACATTGATGTATCAACCAACTATGATTTACATGAGCATCAATTTGATGACAAAAGAGAGCTTATTATTGGCAATAAATCTCTGAACAGGTATCTACAGCGACAAGTTGACAACTGTATAGATAAGATTATACATTTAGAACAACAACATGATGAAGTATCTATTGACCAAATAAAAGCGCTCTTTGGCAAAACTCAAAAAACAGAACTAACAATTGCAGAGTTCTGGCATAAAGAAGCAATGAGACTAGCTGATGTAGGCAAGGCAGGTAACGCAGGCGTTTATATCAGCTCTTTGAATGGTATGAAGCGTGTTATGAACCTAGATATTCCTTTCAAGGAATTAAAGCATAAGCACCTACTAGATGCAGAAACATCGCTTTTGAAAAATGGTGTCAAGTTGAATACTCTTAGTGTCTATATGAGAACGCTAAGAGCAATATGCAATAAAGCAATCCTTGTTGATTTGGTAGACCAAAGTTGGTATCCCTTCTTCAGATACAAGATAAAGAAAGGTAAGTCTGTTCCTAGAACACTGAATCTTGACCAGATGAAAAGGTATTGTCAATTAGAGTTACCTGAGCAACATCCCCTATACAGAAGCTTTTGCATAGGCAAGTTGATGTTTCTTATGCGTGGTATAAACTTCAAAGACTTGGTCAAGTTGACAAATGAGAATTTGCAAGGTAATAGAATTGTATATGAGCGTTCAAAAACAAAGACCTTGTATTCTATTGGTATGGAGGAACAGATCAATGAACTTCTGAGAAAATTGTCTAAAGATGGAGAAACACTCGTTGGTGTTATGGATGTTGAATTTCATTTACTTGACCAAGATATTCAAGTTCTTAAAAGGTATGAACAACACTTGCATTTAGTGAATAATCATCTCAAGAAAATTGGCAAGTTGCTAGAACTAGACATCAAGTTATCTACCTATGTAATGCGTTACTCATATGCAAATATTGCAAGAAGCCTGGGTATTTCAGTAGAAGAGATTTCTTACTTACTTGGACATAAATCTTCTGCACATGCAGTCACAGAAATTTACCTTGAGCAATTTGATCTTGAAAAGTTGGATGCGTTAAACAGAAAGATTATCAATGCTGTAACAGGGAGGTGAAAGCCTCCTTGTTTTTCTTGACTTAAGGTAATTCTTGTATGATTGCTTGACAGCGTAGCATTATACAAGATTGATTTGACTTCATAAAGTGATGCTAAGATCCTGCAATAAAAATGTACTAAATAGCTATATTCCTGAATCTGTTAAATTCATGTAGTCTTCATCAGTCCACTGCTTGACTGGTTCAATCAGTTTAGTATACTTTGTCACAAATTCATCTATCTCCTCAAAGAATTCTCCTTGATGAAATGCAAGTGATATGCTAGGTCTACCCTCAGGCTGAACACTGCACCTTTTGTAAAGAGAGTTATATTTTTCTAGCCAGCTCACCTCATCAATGGTATCTTTAAGTGCAATGTAGCATAGTTCATTAAGATTATTTTGATTATCATAGTATGACATGGTAGTATTCAAAAAAAGTGTATCATGGTAAACACTACAGATTTTTTCATAACCTCTTAAACTTACTGTTAGCTGTATTTATTCTACCTGATTCAATGTCGCTACGCAATCTATTTACCAAAACATATTGCTTTCTAGATTCTTTTTTCTTTACAAACTCAGCTTCTACAGCTAAGACAAGGTCTGGATTTATGCTAGCTACTACCTGTTTTAGTTTTGCATATGCAGGTCTAACCAATGAAATACAATGTTGATTAGCACTAGTTTTCTTAGTATGTATAGCATTCCAAAGAAGCAGGGGATTTTCTGCTATTAATGTAGATACTCTGTAATAGACTCCATCAATGCAGACAGAATCTACTAATCTCCTTTTACTACTTATGTTAAACTCAGCTTTCATATAACTTTCCTATAAATACTGTTACAAGCAACGCATACAAATTTGAGATGGCAATGTGGCAATCTATAACACCCAAAATCACTATAAACAGCCTCTGTTTGACATGCAGTATCTTTGGTTGAAGCCCAAAGGTAGGCAGTAAAATTTTAGATAAAAAGCACCTCATAAAAGAGCTTCTTTTAAAAGTGTTAATAACTGAGTCAATGAAGTTGTCACAACATTGTTTGATTTTACATTGTTGAATATCAAGTAGTTAAAAAAAATTAGTTATGTTGATAACTTTTACATTAAAAAAAACAGCAACAAGTTACATAGCTTATTGAGTTAACCTCTTTCTACAATTTATAGAATTTTTATAACACTTGGATTGAAAATTAATCGTCCTTTTGTGAAGGAAGAATTTCAGTATTTAATATCTCTCTAATTAGCTAATATGTTATAAATATGTATCATTTGATGAGATGTTAAATATTAATATGTATTTTTAGCATCAAAAGTTTATCTGCATGAACAGGATAAAAGAAATTCTTGAACAGAAAGGCATCAAACAGACATGGTTAGCTGAACAAATGGGTAAAAGCTACAATATGGTTAATAGTTATGCTCAAAACAGAAGGCAACCTACTTTGGAAGATCTGAATAGAATCGCTGTAATACTTAATGTTGACATCAGAGACCTAATTAAAAGTAATAAGGATGAATAAAAAGAGCCTTTCTGAAAGAGACATCTGTACTAAGTTCATTAATCCTGCACTAGAAAAAGCAGGATGGAATCTGCGTAAACAGGTTCGAGAAGAAGTATCATTTACTGATGGTAGAATAATTGTACAGGGGCGCATGCATGCGAGAGGTATAAGAAAAAGAGCTGACTATATTCTCTATTACAAAGCCAATGTCCCTATTGCTATTATAGAAGCTAAAGATAACAACCACAATGTTGGAGATGGAATGCAACAGGCACTGCAATATTCAGAAATACTGCAAATTCCTTTTGTGTTCACATCAAATGGAGATGGTTTCTTGTTTCATGATAAAACAAAAAGCATTGGTCATGTAGAAAAAGAACTTTCCTTAGATGAATTTCCATCTCCTGAGTATTTATGGCAAAGATATCTGCAGGAAAGAGAGATTGAATCTCCTGAGGCAATTGAAATAGTTGAGCAGGAATATTACACTGATGACAGTGGAATGGCTCCTAGATATTATCAGCAAAACGCCATCAACAGAACCATTGAGGCTATAGCCAAAGGTCAAGATAGAATTTTGCTCGTAATGGCTACAGGTACAGGGAAAACATACACTGCCTTTAATATAATTTGGAGGTTATGGAAGAATAAAACTAAAGAGAGAATACTGTTCCTTGCAGATAGA
>JBEGMB010000179.1:0-15484 GCA_041183245.1 Bacteroidota bacterium | reverse complement strand
GTTACAAGGATTCCGGTTTCTTCTACCCCGCCAAATTCTGGATTTACCGCGGTGCCAAAGGTTTTCATGGTTGGCGATAAATTCATATATATATTTACTAAGGGTGGGATGAACTCACCTTTTTCTCGAATATGCGCATTGAGCACTTTAAATCCGTCTTTGAAATCTAGGCCCTTTAATTGACTCTCCACATAGGCCCGATCATAGTCTTGCACCAAGGGGTGGAATGGTTTCATTAGGCCTTCGGTATCAGGGAAATACGTATGCATAAAATGCAATAAGAAATCCCTGCTCGCGGTATCATAATTTGGATACATGGTTACTTTTCCGAAAAAGTACTTGATTTCTGGATGCTCACGAACTAATACACCCAGCCCGTCCCAAATGTTGTCCAACGCAAATAATCCTTTTCTTGGATTTACCGTAGGTTGAAAATTAGGTTGAACCCAACTTCTGCCCAATTCGATGGTATAGGGTAGGTATTGCGTAATGAAGGTGTCGGTGAAATCAAAATAATGCGTGGTCGATAAATGGATATTTCCTTGTTCGTCGATGGCGCGATCACAAAATGCAAAGCGATATCCCCCTATGATTTCCTCATCTTCTGGAGACCAAACAATAAGTTGCTCATAGGCATACGGACCAAGGTCGTATTCATCCAAGTCAATGGGTAATCCTGTGCCACCTCCAGACGCTCGAAACGTGATTTCTCTTAAGCGTCCAATTTCTTGAACGACATTCGGAGCATTGGTATTATTAACGATGTAAATTTCATTATCTCCCTTTCGTGTTGTTCGAATTAATCCGTTTCTGTGGAGTTCCTCCTTAAGGATAGATTTAGGAATTGCTTCGATTATTGGTTCCATATTTGGTTGGTATGTTATAAAGTAGTTCTTTTATTTCTTGGGCAATGCGTTGTTCATCCTTATTTTCCTCATTATTTAAAAGGTGGATAGGATCGCCTACAGTAAAAACGATTTTCTTGCCTCGTTGTTTATAGAGCTCGTCTGCAAGATATAGCATTTCAAGGGTTGTTTTGATGCCTAGCCAAGTTCTTAGGCGATGCAATCCATAGAAAAAACGAGATAATTTTCCTTCGATGTGAATTGGTATTATTGGATGTCCCGTTGTTTTTGCATAGGTGACGAAGGTCCGCTTCCATTCAAGGTCTTTAATTACCCCTTGTTGCTTCCTGCTTACCAGGCCAGCCGGAAAAATACAAACTGCTTTATCTGAGTTGAACATCGATGCAATTGTATCTCGCGTATCAGTCCTATTTTTACCGTGTTTGTTTACGCCAACAAATAATTCCTTTAAGGGTACAATATTTAAGAGCAAATCGTTTACCAAGAATACGAGGTCAGGTCGGTGATTTTTCATTGCAGCTATGAATGCCACCCCATCCACACCGCCTAAGGGGTGATTCAGAACAAGAATAACTGGTCCTTCTTTTGGAATCCGCTCAATTCCATTAAATACAGGCTTGATTTTTAAGTAATCTACAACGGCTTCACAGAATTCATAGTTTTTGAGATGACCATTTTTCTCCAAAAATAAATTGATCTCTTTTTGATGGATAATTCGTTCCAAATATGATATCGCAAAGCGTGGAAGTTTTTTAAGCAACCCTGGATTCTTATCACCGATTAATTTTCGAACATCAATATGGAGCTCATTCATGGTTCGTAAAACTAGTAATAATACCGAAGTTAACTATTGAATTCTACACGTAAGCCGTCAAATGCTGGATTTACACCACGCGGTAGTTTAGCCGAAATTTCTTCGTGTGTACCAAACAAATGGGAGATATGTGTTAAATACGTTTGCTGTGGTTTTATGTCATCAATGAACGCCAAGGCTTCTTCCAAATTAAAGTGTGAAATATGGGGAGATTCATGTAAACAGTTGATAATTAAGATTGGAATACCCCTCAATAACTTCCTTGACGACTCTGGAATAGTTTTCGCATCAGTAATATATGCCAAATCCCCAATTCGATAACCAAAGACACGCATCGCGTGATGCCAAACGGGAATCGGTGTGAAGATAAAACCATCGACGACAAAGGGTGTTTCATCAATTTCATGGACGGTAACTTTGGGAATTCCTGGGTAATTACCTTTGAAAATATAGGAATAACTCTGATGCAACGCAGCCACCACTTCCTTCGGAGCATACAAAGGCATCGCTTGCTCATGGATATAATTAAATGCTCGAACGTCGTCAAGTCCAGAAATGTGGTCCCTGTGTTCGTGTGTATACAAGATGGCATTTAAGTGTTTAACCTGTTCTCGAAGCATTTGATACCTGAAATCTGGACCTGAATCTATGCAATAAGTGAACTCATTGATTTGAATCAAAACGCTACTTCTCAGCCGCTTGTCTTTTTTATCGGGCGATTGGCAGACATGGCAGGAACAAACCGGCATTGGTACACCTTGAGATGTTCCAGTACCCAAGAATGTTAGTTTACCTTTCACAACCGAACGAGTTTAAATCCTTCACCTTTCCGAAGATACAGATTTATAATGGAGCGAATGTCACGGTTCTCATCTTTAAGTTCAATGAATCGCTTCCATTGTTCTGGTGGGGCACTGTTGAAATGAAATGGCGCATAGCCATGACCGCGATACGTTCCCCGTTCAATCCAAATAATGCTACGTTCCATTTTTGAACGCCCTTTATCGATGATGTAGAAGGTGTCCTCTTCGTAACTCATGGAACGGATCAGTTTATTTACTTTTTCATTGTAGGTTTCAGCGGGTTCGTGACCAATGCATGCGCCTTCGCATTGTTTAATTGAATATTGAAAACACGCGTCTTTGGTCGGATAAACCCCATTGATTTTTTGACATAAGCCAAATTGGTCACCTCGATTTTTTATAAATTCATGTGCCTCTTTCCTAGAATTGAAATAGGTTAGGGGGGCGGCGCTTGATTTGCTCGTTAGGCCAACCGTTAAACTTAAGTAGCCTTGTTCATTGGGTTCATCATAGAGTCCATACGTAAAAATGGATTTCCTGAGTTGTCGATTGAATTTAGGCTTGAGCGCTTTGATCAGTTCGCTTTCTAATAACATAGCAATTAACTCAGAACCTGTTGTATGATGTTCAATGCGCGCAATTTCTTGCATCATAATACTGCCTTTGCTTGTTGAATTATTACGTAAGTGCTGTTCTACGCGTTTTTTAATGTTCTTGCTTTTACCTATGTAGATGAGGTGATTGAATTCGTCATAAAATCGGTACACTCCCGCTTTGGTTGGTAATTCATCCACTACTGCAATGTCAAGTTTTGGATTTACCTTTTTAGGATTGATTTCATGCTGAATAAAAGACTCTAATTGATTGGGGTCTTTATGATAAATCAGGTCAAATATTTTTGTTGTAGCCAAGGCATCTCCGCCAGCGCGGTGTCTTCCGTCAATCTGAATTCCTAGGGCATTCGAAAGCTTCCCTAAACTATACGAATCATGTCCGGGGATCACATACCTTGAAGCACGAACGGTGCATAAATGTGGGTATCTAAAGTCATACCCGAGACTGCGGAATTCATGACGAAGCATTCCATAATCAAATCCAACATTATGGGCCACAAATACACATCCATCACAAAAAGAAAGGATATCTTTTGCGAGTTCATAGAATTTTGGAGCGTCCGATACCATATGATTGGTAATCCCGGTTAATCGTACAATGAATTCAGGAATAGGCTGTTCCGGGTTAATTAAGGAAATTAACTCATCAATGATTTGATTCCCATCGTATTTATACATAGCAATTTCTGTAATCTTCGATTGCTTTGGGCTTCCACCGGTTGTTTCTACATCTACAATTACAAAATGCATGTTGCGAAATTATAAATCTTGGCTTAATGTCTTGCCTTAATTGCATTAAACTATTGTCATTAGATTTTCAATTTTTAGTGTTTTTCTGATGGTTTACGGCATATTAAGGCCAAAAACCACAGTAAGCGGGTGTGTTTCTGGTAAATGGACCGCAGCGAATAGTCCATATTAAGTGACAAATAACATCGGCCATACTTCATCCACGAAATAAATCGTAATTTTAACCTTGAAACACTAATTGAGAAATTTATAAAGCTATGAGAACAAGTATATTTTTTGGAATCCTTTTTCTAACTCTTTCCTTTTTTGCTCAAAGTAACTTGACCGTATTTAATAACGGTGGACAAAAGTTTTACCTCATAATGAATGGGATTAAGCAAAATTCAGTTGCGCAAACGAATGTGGTAGTAAGCAACATTAAAGACGGGGGATATTCTGTGAAATTGATTTTTGAAGATGGAAAAACAAAAGATATAGATAAGAACTTTTTCTTGGATTCTCCACAAGACATCACAACCCGTGTGATTTTTAAGAAAGGAGTAGGTAAATTACAGCTCGTAAGTATGGTTCCAACAACTGGAACGGTAGCTGCAGGATCTGTAAGTTATCGTCCAGATAACAATGCGGTGTTTTCTGATGCAGTGACAACCACAACCACCACAACTACACAAACGGTTTCTACGGAAACTTCAACCGTAGGGGGAAACACCACCAATGGAAACGGCAATGGAAGCGTTGGTATTCAGTTTAATGCAGCAACACCAACACCAACTTCAACACCGACAACTACTCCAAACACCAACATCAATACCAATACCACCGTTACGCCAGCGAACAATGGAAATGGCAATGTGAACATTTCGGTGACTGATCCGGTAAACGGGGAGAACATCAACATGAATGTGAACATGAACATGAATGGCACCGAGGTGAATCCCAATGCACAAAATGTAAACATGAACATGAATGTGAATGTTACAGGAAACGGAACTCAACAAAATACAAGCAATACACGTCCTGGTGCCAATGCGAATGTTAATGTGGGAACTACAACGAATAGCTCAACCCAGCAAACAACTACAAACGGGGCAAATGTCAACGTTAATGTAAGTGGAAATGGGGTTAATCCATCTGTGAATGCAACGGTTCCTGGTGCAACAACGAATGTGACAGTAAATGGCGGAACAGTAACCCAAAACAGTTCAAATACCACCATTACTACTACAACAACGACCACTACCAATGCATCAACGACCACAACCAACGGAACATCAAACACTACAGCAGCAACAACTGGTGGAACTTCAAATGGTCGAATGGTCTGTGCTAAGACCTTAACTAATGTGGGAACCTTGAAGACTGAATTGAATGGGTATTCATTTGAAGATGATCGAGTAGGCGCGCTTAAAATCTCCCTTAAAAACAAATGTTTGTATGCAGCGGATGCGGTGCAGTTAATGGACTTGTTTACGTTCGATGCCAACCAATTAGAAGTTGCAAAGTTTCTTTCAGACCATTTGTTAGATTACGACAACGCGTCAAGTTTAGCCGCTAAGTTTTCGTTCGATTCTTCCAAAATGGAGTACATGGAATATGTAGGGAGAGATTAACTGGGGTCACAAATCATTTCTGCAAAAGAAATGAACGAAAATAGAATCATATCGTCTAGTTACAATAAAAAACAGGTTTGGATTCTTCCATTGGTTTTGTGTTGCTAACCATTTTATTAACCCTAACTCAGCACGATAAAGCTTTTGTAATTAGTATAGGCATTATCTTCACATCTGCTATCCTTTGTTCTTATTTTTTGATACCTTATCGCATAGAGCAAAGTACCGATAATCTCATACTAAAAAGAATTGTGGGAGATGTTATAATTCCTATCGCAGAAATTAAGAAAATTGAAAAAATAGATTTTACTGATCTTCAAAGGAAATTGGGTATCGGCGGTCTTTTGGGCTATTATGGTTATTACGAAATATGTGGTTTTGGCAAGGTAAAGGTTATGAGTAAAAGTGCAAAGAATTTGCTTTTAATTTATTTAGACAATTCGATACCTATCGTTATTTCGATTGACGATGTTAACGAGTTGAACGATTTATAAATTAAATATTCAAGGGAAGAAATACAGTTTGTCCGGATTGATCTTTATTCTAAAATAATAGACGAATTAGCTGATCTATTTTTTATCCGTTCATTTGATATTGTTTCAAGAATATCTTGTTCCTTAATCGTGTTCAGTCCGATTCGATATCTTCTGTTATTTATTTCTTTTTCTTTATCCGCATTAGGGTCTTTATGCCAAACATTATAATAGGTGTTGTTATACTTTCTCTTTCCCCATCTGGCTAAAAAATCATTAAATGATCCGAATTGATAGGGAAGAAGATTTCCCTTATTGATTTGTTCAATTAACATGTTGTTGATGTCTGGTCGTCGATTACTATAGTAATGTATGAACATGATGTAAGCATGCGTTTCTCTTAACCAAGGCCCATTTCTATAAAATTGGTTGATGCTTAGGATTGAATCGTTCATGGGTAAGGGTAATCCAATGATTTTTTCACCTGGATACCCTTTCTCTTCGATTATTTTCTTTAGAATTTCAACTTGCTTTTTATTGTTTCTTAGCCATCGTATTGCGTGGTATGTATACCTTGTTAATATGAACCCGTCGTTTACTTTTTTGGTGTAGTCTTGGTCAATCTCAATTAAACAATCAATTTGTTTTCGTAAAGAGGTGTCTATGGAATTTAAGTAAACGTTATGTAGGCTGTCATAACTGCGAAGGGTATTGTTTGTATTGCTATAGTTTAGCGAAGATTTGGTGATTTCATTATTTCTAATCATCCATAAAGGAACCCCCTGAGTAAACGATTTTTCTAACCATAGATTTACGTGAAACGAATCGCTTACTTCACAACTTATTTGCAACGCCTTGAAGCAATGTCGTGCAAAAATAAAGTCGAATCGTGTGTAGATGCTATCAAATCTATTGATCGCCGACGATAGTTCATTATTAAGTAAGTCTTGGTCTATTCGATTTATACGCTGATGGTACTCGATGTATTGCTGAGCATGCACCTTAGCAACAAATAAATACAGGAAGAGCAAAAACTTAAAGTAAAAGGATTTTATGACAGATTTACCCACGACCTCACTTCTTCACAAACGCCGCCTCGTAGCGTTCAATCCATTGTTCGGGAGAAATTTTTTGCATGAGTTCGCCGATTAAGGTAAACGGTATCGGTGTGGTCTTCTTAAACCGAATACAGCTTTTACCCATGTCGGGTTTTTTACCGGTTTCTTCAATGTATTCCTTCTCAAACCACGAACCCATTGCGGGATCCGCATAGAGTCCCATGTGGTAAAAGGTGATAATGTCTTTTCGAATGACCAAATTTACAAAGGGTAAAGGCTGTTCTGGAGAACAATGATAGCCCTTTGGATACAAGGAATGTGGAACCACATATCCGATCATTCCATAATTCATTTCCTCTTCAAATCCGTTCGGAAGGTTTTTGATGATTACATCCCTCATTTGGAGAAATAATTCTTTCCTAGGACCTTCCTCGATAGAGTTTATATAATCAACTACAGAATTCATCGGATCGTACCTGGATATTCTTCTAATGCTACGCGCAAACAATCTACCGCCTTGCGCAATGAATCTTGATTCAAAACATACGCAATACGCGCCTCGTTTTTGCCTGCTCCTGGAGTGGAGTAGAACCCATTGGCAGGCGCCATCATAACGGTTTGCCCTTCAAAAGAGAACGACTCTAACAACCATTGACAGAATTTTTCGGCATCGTCCACTGGGAATCGCGCCACGCAATAAAATGCGCCTTTTGGTTTCGGACAAAATACACCAGGTATAGCGTTTAAGCCGTCCACCATGATATTTCTACGGGCTACGTATTCATCTACCACTTCATCAAAATAGGATTGTGGCGTAGCTAGGGCCGCCTCTGCGGCAACTTGGTCAATGGTGGGTGGAGAAAGGCGTGCTTGGCCAAACTTCAATGCCGCAGCCATAACTTCTTTATTCTTGCTAATGAGTGCGCCAATGCGTGCGCCACACATGGAATATCGTTTTGAAACGGAATCAATCATCAATACATGTTCTTCCAGTCCAGGTAAATTTAATACGGAGTGAGGTTGCGCACCATCATAGCAAAATTCACGGTACACCTCGTCTGCATACAAGAACAAGTCATGCTTTTTTACAATCGCAGCCAAGGCTTCCAATTCTGCTTTGGAGTATAAATATCCGGTTGGATTGCCTGGATTGCATATCACAATGCCCTTGGTACGCGGCGTTATTTTTGCTTCAATTTCTTCCATGGCAGGCAGGGCAAACCCATTTTCTATGTTGGAAGTTACAGGAACAACCCGAACCCCAGCTGTTACGGCAAAGCTGTTGTAATTCGCATAAAAAGGTTCAGGAATAATCACTTCGTCACCCGGATTACAGGTACACAACATAGCAAAAATCAAGGCTTCAGATCCTCCGGTTGTGATTAGGATGTCTTCTACTTCTACAGGAATACCTTGTGCTTTGTACGAAGCGGATAATTTAATGCGATAGCTTTCAATTCCAGCGGAGTGACTGTACTCCAATACCTTGTCGTCAAAATTATGGATGGCTTCTAGGGCAGCATCTGGCGTTTGAATATCGGGTTGACCAATGTTTAAATGGTATACGGTTTTCCCTGATTTTTTGGCCGCTTCCGCAAAGGGAACTAATTTACGAATCGGAGAGGCAGGTACGATTTGGGCTTTTTCTGAAATATGTGGCATGGTGTTAATTATCTTTAGATTTCAAACTTAAGTTCTTTTTTTGAGCGAGAAAAACAAATCCGTTTTTCATATACAATAATTTGAGGTTAGGGTAGGCCTTGAGGTAGTTTTCATGCAAGGGGATACGCGCCACATAGTATACCGGTAGATCAGTGGAATCCGAACAAACCCATGCTTCATTGTACCGATTTGCATTGTGATGCGGCTTGATTTCCCCATAGAACAAATGCGCATAGGATTTGAATCCCAGGGGAATCAGATACACATTCTTTGGAGCCTGCTGTTTATAAAATGAAATGGCGGCGCGTTGTGTGTACAGTTCAATATGGGGTAAAATGGTCCCTTGGATACATAGAATTCCTAGGGGTATAGCAATTAATAAGGTCAGAATTGCCTGTTGAATGCGTTGTTTTAATAGAAAATATATACTTATTAATGCAGCAATTCCCCATAAAAAAACGATTGTAAAATCTACAGTTCGCCAGGGTTCATGTGCGTTTAGATTGGCAAAGGCAAAAGGATCTTTTATCGTTATAAGCTTCGTAATTCCCGGTCCGAAAACTTGAAAATAAATCAAAACACTTAGGGCAACCGTAATGATTAAAAGGTAGCTAATGGTAGCCCAAGTACTTCTACGGAATGGTTTTTCCGCTTGTGAAATGGATAAGGCCGCAAAATAGGTAATGAAGAAATAACAAAACGAAGAGTAATGAATAATTTTCGTTTGAACAATTGAAAACAGGATCAAGGTGAATAGTCCTGAAATAAGCACCATGGTATTGAATGGATTGGTATAGCTTTCCTTTTGGAAGAAACTGCCAATCGCAAAGAATGAGGCCGGAAAACATCCGAGCAATAACACGAGCCAATGGTAGTAAATTGGACCACCATGCCCTGCATCTTTCGTTTGGAATAGGCGTACTTGATATTCAAGAAATTGGGTGATAATCGCCTTGTTTCCACTAATCCAAAGCAAGAAGAACCACAGTAAACTAATGATTAGCGTAGCGATCAGTGTAACGGAAATAAACTTGAACTTCGGAAAGGATTTGAATTTTGTAAAGAGATGGAAAAAGAACACCGATGCACCTATAAGGATTAAAGCTACCGGACCTTTGGTCATTACCGCGAGTCCTGCGAACAGCCCGGCATAAAGAAATTCACGGAATCGTTGTTTCGTTGTTCCGAGGTAATAAAATGCGATGGAATTGAAAATAAATAGGTTAAACCAAGGATCGATGATCCCGGAATGAAAATACATGTTCGGTAAAAAAGAACCGATGTAAAATGCAGCCCACCAATAGCCGAATTTCCTATTATGGTGTTGCGCTCCGTGGTAAATTAAGGTTAGGATTGTGAATAAGGCGGCAAGTACATTCGGGAAACGCGCTGCAAATTCATTCACACCAAAGAACTTCATAGAACATGCCTGCATCCAAATAAAAAGCGGTGGTTTTTCCCAAAAGGGAAGATAGTCTATAGTTACGGTGGAGTAGTTTCCACTGGTAACCATTTCTCGTGCACATTCCGCAAAATTAATTTCATCCCAATCAAAGAGATGTACACTGCCAAGAAAGGGAACAAACATGAGGGTGCATACCCCAATAACGATACTTAGGGTTTTTGTATTCATCGGCTTAGGTAAGGGGAATGATTATTAAACCAAGTGTTAGGGAGTACTGCCAAAAGAATGTAGGCGCTCACGACTCCAATTAGGGATCCGACAGTTACATCCACTAAAAAATGTTGTGAGAGATAGGTTCTTGAAAATCCAACAATACAAGCTCCAAGGAGCAATCCAATGGATTTTAGCGAATTATCTTTCACAGAAAAACTAAGTATCGCAGCGAGCGCAAAGGCACTGGCCGTGTGTCCGGATGGGAAACTATGGAATTCGTAGTATAGAAATCCTGGAATCGCATGAAACTCCGGAATGGCTTTTAAATAGAAATACGGCCGCATGGCCTCTGGAAACAAAACGTGCTTACTGAATTGTACGATAAGCGATGAGAAAAGGTAGCTGATTACAATTAACCACCCTATACGTCGATTAATAAACAAAAGAAAAAGCACTCCCAAAAGGATCACGAAGAGGCCATCTCCTAGCATCGTGATGTAGGGCATTAGCACATCAAGGACGGGTTGATTCAATTGATTTGTAGCGAGTTGAAGCGGAATTTTTTCGGTAAGAAGCAAGGTCAAGAGGCAAGCACTTAACACAAGCAAATATCCAAGTAAAAAAGGCGACCGAAACGCTTTCACAGGATAAAATTAAGAAAAAGCAACGGCTATCAGATTAAAGATGCTAGTCTTTGTTATTTACAATACTCGTAAAGAGCACCGCGTCATAAGCCGTATGCGCCATAACTGCGAACCATAGTCCGAATAACTCATAGCCATAGGATAGTAATACAATGAATGGTAGGATGATCAGCCCATACAAACTGAATTTCCAGTTCCAGGGGTTTAGGTACCCATGAATGGCGACAAATAGGATAGAAGTTATCCATATTCCCAGGTAGGGTTGAATGGAGGCTCTAAATAGTAATTCTTCACCAACGCCTGCACAAACCGATAAAAACAAGCCTTTAACCACGGTAAGCTTAAGTTGTTTAATGAGCTTTTCCATGCGGTTTCCTAAGGAATCAAATATGGGAGCATCCATAAAGAGAAGGGCAAGGAAGGCGTAAGCAAATCCAAACATTAGTCCATAACCTACAGGGATTACGGTAAATGATGATAGCTCAAGAAATTTGATCACATACGTAAAATCAAGGCCATAGCTCAAGAAATAGCCAAGGATTGGAAATCCAATTAGGGTTACTAATCCCAACCAAAGCACCTTGTTCGACATAACCCGATGAATTTTCAATGAAAGTACTAAAAAGTTAATTGACTAGCGATTTACACAAGAAATCTTTACTTTTACGTTTTACAAATCTAAACCAGCTCGCCTATAGACACCAAATTTACTTAACCCCAAATTCTTGGATTAACTGTAAATTATGTCGATAGTATCATTAGGAGATCAAGAGCTAGTAAAGCTGTATGTTAACGGAAACGAAAAAGCGTTTGAACTATTAATCACACGTCACAAAGACCGTGTTTACCGATTTATTTTATCTAAAATCAAAGACCCTGAGTTGGCTAATGATTATTTTCAAGATACCTTCATGAAAGTAATCGTAACGCTCAAAGGTGGGAATTACAACGAAGAAGGGAAATTTTTACCGTGGGTTTTGCGGATCGCCCACAACTTGATTATTGATGGATTCCGTAAGAATAAAAAGGTGCGTTTTCTATCTGAAACGAGATCAGCCTCTGAGGATTATTCAGTTTTCAGTCGCTTGTCCAATGATGATTTAAATGTGCTTCAGATTACCTGTAAAGAAGAATTAGAAACTCAAGTTGTTCGTTTCTTGGATGAATTACCAATCGCTCAAAAGGAAATTATTTATCAGCGGTTATATCAAGATTTATCGTTTAAAGAAATTGCGGAAATGGAGGACATCAGCATTAATACCGCCTTAGGTCGCATGCGCTATGCACTCATCAATTTGAGAAAATTAATGGACCAGCACCAAGTGGTCACTGAGATTTAGTTTGTTTTTAATAGTTGTTTTAAAATCCCTCCTCGGAGGGATTTTTTTATTCGCTTAAAATTACTTTTTGGGTTGCTTTTTCGTTTGAGGTACTTACTTGAACATATACTGCTGAGGCATTTTTTATTTTCCTCGCGTTGAGTTTTATGGTATTAATACCAATGGAAGGACTAGTGATGGTTTCTGTGTAAAGAATCTTTCCTTCTGTGCTTCGGATTTCAATAGTAACAGGTTCTATTTTTGATATGTTGTATTGAACAATGAATTCGCCATCGCTTGGATTTGGATATACTTGTAGTTGTAATTTACCTTGACTTTGGGTATTCAACAGATCTATTCCACTTACTTGATTTTTTACCAAGTATACGTTCATTAATTGATTGCTGGCGAAACTTTCAGTTCCTGTATTAACAAAGAAAATATTCGCTGCTGAGCTATGAATTCCGCCATAAATGTAGCCTACTAGTGTGGTATCTTCAGATAGGTTGTCTAATTCGATGATGTGTTGTTCATCATGTGGAACCAAAGGATTTAAAATAAATTCTGATCCTGCCCCCATGTAGCCGGGCATTTGAATTGGCATTAAGTGTTCCCCCATAGTTCCGTTTGCCTCCCTCGTTACTCTGGCAATTGAACGTACAAAGGGGACATTATTATCTTGAACTAGGGTACCTCCGTCATTGTAGTATTGAGCAATTCCGCCAAAAAATACCGTATGCATTTGGTTTGATGATTGCTGATAAACAGGCAAAACCGCACAATGATAGTGATTGTAATATTGTTGAAAGTTGTTGTTCACATAATGTCCATTACTATCAATATCAACACTATTAAGAAAAGGGAGATCCACATTGGCTTGAAAAACTCCTGAGAATGCCGTCATTCCTAGAGTACCATCAGGAAAGCGCTGCGCTACAACATTGTAATCTCGTCGATGAAGGTTGGCAGCATCGATGATACTCGGTTTGTGGATTATTTGAATCGAAATGCCATCGTCCTGTATTTCAAATTTGCGGATGGCATTGGTATATTCTTGCGTATATGTTGGGTTACCCATCGGGTTATAGTTCCCATCGAATTTATTACCACCAACTAAATAATAGGTGTTATACAATTTTTTTAAGTGCCCACCCGTAACAGCAAATAGTGGATCAGCAATTTGTCTAACGAATGGGGTAATTGATTGATTATTTATCACGGCTTGCATCACATTTGAAACATTGATGGCGCATAAATAAGGGAATGTCATTCGCGCCGCTGAGGCATTGTCGTAGCCATAGCCACCAACCAAATAAAGAATATCTCCAGATTGATAAAATTGCATATTTGTACTACTCAATTGCTCCTGTAATTCTATTGATAAGCTACTCAGATTCGCTGTCCATTTCGTGTGATTTATTGGGTCGAACACAATGAATTGATTGTTATTTCCTGCAACGTCAAATGATGCGAATGGCTGTCTTTTGTGCAGCCCATCGAGCCTTCCGCCTACAAGTAAAATCAAACCATCGGCTTGTCCGTAAGCATAAGATTGAAGTCCACCTAATTCTGGAAAATCTTGGGGGACTAATACTACTTGGAAAGGTGCTGATTGGGCAAATAGGATATGAATTTGAATAAAAAACAATAAGATAATAACTTGTGTCATCTGTACTTTTGTTCAAAGAAACGAATTAATCGAATGAATCCGGGTAACTAATGTTACATATGAATTTCCACTAAGTTGCTATCAGCAAAAATCGATCCCGGAGAAATTACGGTTTCGTTCAATGGAATATTTTTTCCGTAGCGTTCGTTTAGTTTGGCACGAACAATTGGAGAGTTTAAGTTAAAATCCTGCAATTTTTGCAAGGTACCCACAGAAATACCCGCACCCCGCTGATATATTTTGTAAACCAGTTCTGAACAGTAGATGCGGTCATCATTCCATTCAAAGGTTAAATCATAATTCTTTCCTAACAGTTTTTTTGCCTCTTCTTTCATTTTTTGTTTCACATCACTGGTTAATAATGAAGATGCAAGCTTATGCCGTTTACTTACAAAGTGGTGGCCCTCACCTCGATTAATCCATTCAGAAAGTAAGGTCTTTTTGACTGGTTGTACTCCTTCATAAACCATCCATTGGTTATTTTCTTTGAAGAGAATTCCACAATGCGAATACGGTGACTTGGTGGCTAATTGAATGGCTTTTCCTTGACCTGAGGTCGAGATTTGAAACAGAATATCTCCATCCATTAAGGAATCAACCGCTTGAATATCGGAAGTATCATGACTTTGTTTAGCCACTTTTTGCTTTGGTCCATTGCTACACGCGGCAGTTAACAGCAGGGTTGCAATCGAAAGAATGCGGACAACGATCAACTTATTCATAGCTATATGGGGGGATTCTGATGCGCGTTCGATTTGGCAGTTTAAGCTTCGTTTTATTTGAACTTCAAATTTCATTATTGCTTAATAAACTCAGTAAACGGTAAGATTTCGGGTTTGGTCACGGATGTATTCTTTTAATGGAAATCGATTGTTATAAATTACTAATTTTCTGTAATTAAAGACCAAATTGTTCGAGGTGGTGACTGATGTGTTTTCGGTGGAGTAAAATCCACTCTTCATGATTGAGTGGCCCAAAGTAGGGGTGTGAATGGGTCGCCCCTGGGTTGGATTCATAGTATTCGTCGAAGGCTACAAATCCCTCAATAAACGCATCTACAGCCAGTTCCAATTCCTCAAAAGTCAAGGGTTTTTCCGAATTAACAAATCCCACCTTGATGTCTTTCCCAAACGGTTTGTCTGTATATAAAAACGCTTTCGATTGAAGGGCTTTTTCTTCAGATACTTCCATCGGAAAATTGATTTGCCCAATGGACAGTGAAAATCCTTTCGCTAGATGTTCAACCATTTGTTGTGATGAAAATTTACCCCAAAGCGGTTGCTTGTCGGCGGTTAGTGTATTGAGCCGAATTAAAATTTCTGGGAGATCCCAATCGATAAAGTTCATGTTATTTTACAATAATGCGAAGGCTTCGCGGTACAACATCCACTTGGACTTTCTTTCCGGAAGAGATGGGTTCACCATCAATTTGTCCGTAAGAGTGAGGGAGAACCAAAGTAGCGTGGTCAGTTTTTATAACTTCGGTTAATCCACTATAATCCGTTCTTCCGGAAAAATAACGAAACAACATGGCTGGGATATTCCAAAAAGAAAATGGTTTTAAAATAACTACTTCAAACTTTC
>JBEGMB010000178.1:0-8846 GCA_041183245.1 Bacteroidota bacterium | reverse complement strand
TACGATGATTACGCATCGTTTTATCCGGGTGATGAATATGTGGATGTCGTAGCCACTGGAATATTGAATTTTGGTTCCTCGGTTTATTGGAGTAAGTGGTGGAGCTTTGATCAGTTGTTTTCTGGCCACTATGGGGCTTTAAGTAGTTTTAAAAAACCAATATTTATTATTGAATTTGGGAGTTTGAAAGTGGGAGGTGATCGAAAACGATGGTACGAAGAGGCGTTAAATGCTATTCCTCAAAGTTTTAAGAATGTGAAGGGAATTGTGTTTTTTAATGTCCCTGCCGATAAGACATTGACAGACAAAAGTGTCACTTGGGAATTGGATAAAACATCGAAAGAAGCACAGTGTATTCAACAAATTCTAGGAAATTGGAAAAAATCTAATTTCCTGCACAATTAATCGTTCATTTCCATTAAACGTTTGATTTTTAATTCGTTGACTCTCTGAAAGTTTATTATTTTTATCTCAAATCTTACTATTATGAAACATGTTGTCTTTTTGTGTGCAGTTGGTTTTACATTGATGTTCACTGCGCAAATAAAAATTAATGTAAATGGATCAAACGTTACCTTAAAGGGTAAAGGATCAAACACAAATAAATCAAACGGAAGTACCGATGGAACTACAAATGGTTCTACGAATTCCAGTAATGATTCCTATAATTTTGAGCGTAATCCAGATGCTCCAGCAACAGTAAACAACAATATCGCAGCGGGTGCATTCTGCGTGGTAATCGACAGTAGGGGATATTTGTCGCGTAAGCGTGTTTATCAAGTAGTTGACGGTGGGTATGCAATTATTGATGCGAATGCTACCGATTGGGATCTTAAAAATAATGCGAACGCCATTCGATATTTTGCCGCAAATTCGGTCTATCCAGATGTTGATTTTACTAAGTTTAGAAATGAATGTAGACTCTATGAAGAATACGTTAGGCACTATTTGAATTGCTATGCTTCTAATCATTTGCCGAGTTTATCGGTGTTAACCAATTGGAATGAGCGTTGGCCGGCGTACTATTTAGGAAGTGTAAAAGAAGCGAAGGAGCATCAAAGAAAGCTAAAATCGCTCGACAGCCTATTTAAATTACGCTATTCAAGTCTTCCAAATTTTTACTGTAAATACGAAGACAATCCATTTATTTGGGGACAAATTGCAATGAAACGTGACAGCTTGATTTCCTGTTTATTATCCAGCAGTGGCGACGGGGAGTTTGGAGTTCAAATCACGAATATGGTGACCGGTATAACTGATGAAATTAAAGATGCCGTAAGTTTTAACAACGGTGGAGATTGGTTTGTGAATGATGACATAGTTGGACAAGCAGTTTCTCCAAAGGCAAGACAAGAACGCTTTACCAATTTAGAGGGCTTTTTCAACGATTATGCAGAACTCGCTAAGCTAACAGGACGAAACCCATCAATGCCTAAAGACACCTTGACATTACTCCTTGATAATTTGAAATCTACCTTGAAGACCGCGTTGCCAAAACATAAACCAGCGGATTACATGTTCAAATTCCGGGATGCAGGACTTGAGTCAAAAATGAAGGCCTACTTAAAAAATGCGGCGGCTTTAACCGTGTACAAAATTGGACTGACCCATGATGTTTGGCAAATCAAAAAGAATGATGTTGGGATTCCTGAATATAAATACAAATACGGCGCGATGTATGTTAAAAATCCAAACTGGGACCATGGGTATTGTAAGGTGTTGTTTTTTACCTTAAAACAAGATTATGCAGGTGGCGGCACCTATGGTGAAACACATGTGGGTTGGTACAGCGAAGAATATTACGGCTGTCCGTAAGTTTAATGTTGGATTTGAATCGTTATACTTTTTTCCAAAAGTTTCAAAATATAAATACCGTTATTCAACTTTAGGGTAGGGATTATGCCATGTTCATCGGTCATCCCTTGAACTACCAATTTTCCTTCAGTTGAATAGATTGAATAATTTACCGAACCATATCCTTCAATTTGAATAAAATCATCACAAGGATTCGGACCAAAACGCAGTTCATATTCCCGAACTTCTCCCAACATTTCCACACAAAAAGGTTCGTTCACCCAAGGTTCATTTGAATTAAGCGGATAAAACAATGGTGAAGGGGACGGACCATTGGTCACCGTTGGAGTAAAGGTCGTTTTTATCGGGGCAATTTCATTTAATGGAAGTTCATTTTGGGGGTAGGTACAATATGCATAGAGTGCCTCAATCGAATCAACTTCCGAAATGGCATAATGTTTTTGGAGAATTACTTGAGATTTAATACCATACAACGGACCAGTAGATAGTATAGTAATTGACGTATCTCCTTCCATTAAGGTTTGAATATTTCCATAATGCATTAAGGTTTGTGTAGGGAGTAGATTCATACTTTCAATTCGATGGGCATACGAACCAAACCCGCTCCCTCGCCAATACCAGCAGTTGGCGCTGTCAATCACAGAAAGTGGTTTTGTAGCCAGGTCTTCAGGCATAGACAGTCCTCCTTGAAATGTTTTCTGCGCTACAACGTTGCCATTAAAATCCATTTTCATCACGTCAACTGATTCCATCGCGTGACCTCGATTCGCTAGAATTATGGCCCCATGTTGAGGTATTACCTGAATGAAATCTGGTTGTACGGTATGATCGTATTTCGAACCCTCAATTATATTGCCCACGGCATCAATTTTCATTATTATACCAGAGAAATTCCCTAAATTAAAAATGCTTCCACATACAAAGAGTGATGAGTCCGCCAAACAAATGTCATTCAACTGGAACCCATTCAAATTAGAATCATAGGATGTTGTCCAAAGTACATTACCCGATGCGGTTATTTTACTTAAGGAATTGCTTACACCACTGATTCCTGATGTTAACACGAAAAAAGAAGTGTCATTGATTCGTTCTATATCTCGTACCGTTGCATCCATCCCAGGATCTGATATACTATGCGTTAAGGTCCAAAGGGCTTGCCCTTGTTGATTAACAGCCATCGATATCCCTTGCCAAATTTCGCTTGCGCCAACAGCTAAGGAGATTTTACCACCAATTACGGCAAGGGTATCGTTAATCTTGGTGATTTGATTGAATTCAGAAAAACTTGATAGCGCTCCTTGGCTTAAGAATGTTGCTTGGAACGCTTGTCCTTGAGGGGTGTGAACCGTTAGAAATCCATTTGCAAAGGCTTGTGTCCCCACTACAAGATAATTCCCATTGCCCATTTGAACCACTGATTTAGCTTGAATATCATACTGTTGGCTATACGTGCGGTTGACAAAAGATTGAGCGTTGACAGTCAACGGAAGTATTGCGATGAAAATGAGTAAAATTTTCATTTTTATTTCAAATGTAACTAAAAAGACACACCCATCTGCGCAACCTTTATACCTTTGACTTGTTAAAAAAGTATATGGCACTAATTGAAGTTTCCCATTTAGCGAAGAATTTTGGTTCGTTTCACGCAGTGAAAGATGTTTCTTTTCATGTAAATGAAGGAGACGTGTTTGGATTTTTAGGTCCAAACGGTGCCGGTAAAAGTACAACCATTCGTTGCTTACTTTCCTTGATACGTCCGACAGACGGGGAGATTAAGTTTTTTGGTAAATCCCTTAATCAAAATCGGTCCGAGGTTTTAACACGGGTTGGGTGTATTATTGAAAAACCTGATTTTTACAAATACCTTTCTGCGCAACGTAACCTAGAAATATTTGCCCGCATTTCTGGTAAGGACATTACTAAAGGTCAAATTCAGGAAATGATTGATTTTGTTGGGTTGAATGGAAGGGAAGGGGATAAGGTTTCTGGGTTTTCACACGGCATGAAGCAACGCTTGGGAATTGCTCAAACCTTGTTGCACAACCCAGATGTTATTATTCTTGATGAACCAACTACAGGATTAGATCCTCAAGGAATTATAGAGGTTCGAAATTTAATACTTCGCTTGCGAGATGAACAGAAGAAAACGGTACTCCTTTCTTCGCATCAATTGTCTGAAATTGAAATCATTGCAAATCGCATGGTCATAATAAACCAGGGTAAAACCATCGTAGAAGGTGATGTACATGAATTGCTCGAAAAACAAAGTATGAACTTAGAGATTTCGGTAGCGAATCCAACAGTTTTTGAGGAAACCATTCAACGCGATTTTTCTTCACTTTCAGCACGTTTAGTCTATCAAGGCACCTACCATATTGAAATGGAAGAGGACATTCGCCAGCCACTGATCCAGCGACTTGTAGAGACCGGATGCGGTGTTAAAGCGGTAATTCCTAAGCGTAGTTTAGAAGATTTTTTCATTAAAATGACCGAGAAATGATGCTGTGGAAAAATACGATAAACGAATTACTCAAGATTGCTACTAAAATTAGAAGTTATATCGGAATTGGTGCATTAACGTTATTAATCCTGATTGTACTTTTTGCCATGATAGCCGATGGGAAATCTTACATTGGTTTTGTTACGGCTTCCTTTGAACAAACCTTAAGTTTTAACGGGAAAATTTTAAACGGTAATTTAATTGCGTTCATCATCATGCAGATGTTGATTGTGCATGTTCCCCTATTAATTTCATTAGTAACCGGTGATTTACTCTCTGGGGAGGAAGCCTCAGGTACGATTCGAATGCTGGCGACAAAACCCATTTCAAGAACAGGTATTGTCTTGTCTAAATGGATAGCAGCAACAATTTACACCTTGATTATGACCGTTTGGTTGGGCTTTTTATCTCTTTTTGTTGCGAAATGGATGTTCGGTACTGGCGATTTGATTGTCTTGAATTCCAATGGCTTATTGATTCTTCCAGAAGCTGATTTAGCGTGGCGTTTTGCATTGGCACTTCTTATTGCTTTTCTTGCATTATGGACCGTTGCTACCTTATCCCTTGCGTTTTCCGCCTTTGCAAAGAATAGCGTTGGACCGATCGTTTCCACCATGTCGGTCATCATTTTATTTACCATTATTGGCACCTTGGATGTTTCAGTGTTTGATTCGATCAAACCCTACATGTTTACTACGCACATGGCGGCTTGGCGCAGTGTGTTCGAAGATCCATATCCTACATCAGCCATTTGGGAATCGGTACTAATTTTAGTGGCGCACATTGCCGTGTTGCTTGGAATCACCCTCATTCGATTTAATAAAAAAGATATTACCTCATGAAATCAGTTTTACTTTTTGTTTTTTTCCTAACAGGGGTAGTAGGATTTAGTCAAACCGCAGAAGAAATCCTTAAAGGGGTAATTGATAAAATCGACCTCGTTGAAGATTATCAAGCCGATGTTCAAATTAAAGCGGCCATTCCATTTATTAAGGTACCCATCGCAAAAGCCAAAATCTATTTTAAACAGAAAGATAAGTTTAAAGTGGAATCAAAGGGAATAGCCATCCTCCCTAAACAAGGAATGAGTGATTTAACTGGATTTCTATCCAATGAAAAAAAGTATAGTGCCGTATTGGGAGAGGCAAAAACAATTAATGAGCATAAAACACGCCTGATTTCAATCCTACCAACCGATGAAAACAGTGAAATTATATTAGCGAAAGTGTACATCTCTACGTCGGAGGATTTAATTTATAGAACGGTGCTAACCACCAAATCAAGTGGCACGGTCTCTATTGATTATGAATATAACCTGAATAAAAAGTATGGCCTACCCAATAAAATGACCTTTACGGTGGACATTAAAAAATTCAAAATGCCTAAGAGTGTAGCTTCCGATATTCGCAATAATGAAAAGCAAAAGAAATATAAAGACAATGAAAAAGGTACGATCGTATTAACCTTTTCAAATTATCTGGTAAATAAAGGGATTTCAGACGACGTCTTTAAAAAAGACTAATAGATATTTACTTCACGCTCCAAGCTAACGCCGAATTTTTCTTGTATATCTTCAATGATGCGCTGTGAAAGGGCATAAATTTCTTTCCCTGTACCGCCACCATAATTCACTAACACCAAGGCCTGAAGTTCATGAACACCAACATTGCCAAAGCGTTTACCTTTCCAGCCTGCTTGTTCGATCAACCAACCCGCAGCTAATTTCACATGGCCATCTCCAGCCGGGTAGGATGGAACACGCTCATAGCTTGATTGGATTGTTTGAAGAACCGCGTTAGAAACCACGGGGTTTTTGAAGAAACTGCCGGCATTCCCAAGTAATTTAGGGTCAGGTAGCTTTGATTGACGAATGCGAATTACTGCATTGCTAACATCTTTGATGCCAGGTGTAGTTATTCCCATGTGCTGCAATTCTGTCTCTATTACTCCATATGAAGTATTCATGATGGGATTTAGCGATAAGGTAAAAGCTACCCTACAAATTACATATTGATTTTTCAATTCACGCTTAAAAATACTTTCTCGATAGCCAAAAGCACAATCGGATAGGGTGAATCTTTTTACCTTACCTGTTGCAATTTCTACAGCATCTAGATAGGTGAAGGTATCTTTGATTTCAACACCATATGCACCAATGTTTTGCATGGGTGAGGCGCCAACACAGCCTGGAATTAAACTTAAATTTTCTAGACCACCAAAGCCCTGATCAACGCAAGAGATAACGAAGTCATGCCAATTTTCTCCAGCACCCGCTTCAACAATTATATGCGTTTCAGTTCGTTCAATTTCCTTTATCCCCTTGATGCAATTCCGAACAAACAGCCCTTCAAAGTCTTTAGTGAACAACATGTTGCTTCCGCCCCCTGAAATTAAGGTTGGTGTATTTCGTATGGCAGGAAGGAGGTCAATTAATTCTTCAATACTTGAAAACGACGAAAATAATGCGGCGCGTACATCAATTCCAAAGGTGTTGAATGGTTTAAGGGATACGTCTTTTTGCATGCTCAAAACTAACAAAAAAGTGAAAGCTAACGGGTGAAAAATCCATAGTCTCCCGGATCAACGTTATAAAACCAATCAAACCAATTTAAATGGTGACTAAAAATAAAGCCTCGACTGGCATGTTTTGGAACAAAGACTCGTCCACCTTTGGCCGGATTTAAGCGTTCTAAATTCTTAACAGGACCTTGTGGAGCAATACCGTCTTGAAAACAAATAATGTCGGCCTTGGGCTCACCTAAATTACTTCCGTATTGCCAAACTTCTTGGAATTTACTCCAGTCGTAGCCCATAAAATCAGGGGTTTCTGGAGCAATTATTAAAATCTTCCCTAAATTATAAATAGAATCTACTTGTGTTAAAAATCCAAGAATATAGGCGTACCCCATGCTGTGGCAAACAATGTCGAGTGTATCGTTGCGGGGATTTGACTTTAAGGAGTCTTTTGCAAATTGTAAAAAGTTTCTTCCGCAGATTTTCCCGTTTTCATAGCGCGTTAGAAATCCCTCGGGATTTGGCTTGGTATTTAATCCAAACCCTCGTTTACTTCGAAACCAGATAAAACGCGTAAAAACATACGAACAAGCAAAGCGGAATTTACTTCGGTGTGGGGAGGTTTTTAACGGATGATGTCCGGAGATATAAATGGGTGTTGTAGGCAAAAATCGATTGATGATGGTGTCATCATAATCATACCAATAACTTTGCCGCTTTGATGTAACCCCGTTGTCTCTTGGAATCTTATCATCTTTCGGACCGAGGTACCCATTAGCAAAAATCAATAGATGTTGCTGGGCATGGATTGACATTGTTGCACACAGCAGGAAAAATAGCAGTTTATTTCCCATATTGGTAGAAAATTCCTCCAGCAAAAGCAGTCCAATAACATCCGCGTTGACCCGCAGACTTCAAGCCCTCATTTACCCATGAATTACACGTGTTTAACACGCTATATGCACCTTTCGCGTCATAATATCGGTCGTAGTCGAAGGTGGTTCCTTTAACCTTGGAATGTAGCAATACCGGTTTATTATGTTTGAATTTAACGGTCCGTTTAATATAAGCACAAAGTCGTTTGTATTGATTTTCTGTAATTCTCAACTTAATAATCGGACGATCACTCGGGATTTCGTAATGGTAATACGCATGAATCGCTGCGCCACTTAAGCCAAAGGCTCCACGAAAGGCGGTAGAAAAGGTTAAATCGCTAAAACTCGGTGTGGTTAGAAAAAATCGTTTATCGCCCATGCCAAGCCCAATCCAATGGAAGGTGGTATCGTAAACTTTGTTGTTTTCATATGGAAACAGGGCGTCCCAATGTTGTATTTTGTGATGAACCGGGACAATGATGTCGGTATGTACACCTGATTGCATAAAGTAAATCGTTACTTTTCTTGGGGCTTTGGTAATTTCCTTTTCAACAGGGATTAAGGCAAGGAATACGCAAAGTAAAAAAAAAGAAATAATAACAAGTCCGATAAGTGACGAGCTGTATTTTAATATGGTGATTGCCTTTTTCATGGCTTATCCGTTTTTTTTACGACCTGTCAACCAGGAAATGAGTATTGGACTAACTGAAATCAAAACGATAGCAATGGCCATCAAATCTACATGTTCTCTAATCCATTTAACTTCACCTAATAAATACCCTGCAATCATCATTGATCCCACCCAAAGCGCACCTCCTAAAAGGTCATAGCTCACAAATGTTCTGTATTTCATTTTGGCAACCCCCGCAGCAAAGGGTGCGAACGTTCGGACAAACGGAACAAATCGCGCCAAAATGATTGCTTTAGTTCCATGTTTCTCAAAAAACAAGGAGGTTTTATCTAGGTATTCTTTTTTTACTAAGGGTTTGCCTCGAAAGGAAAATGAGAATACATTCAATCCAATTTTTCTTCCTACCCAATAATTAAGGTTGTCTCCGAGAATTGCTGCAATAAACAAGAAAGGAAGGAGAATCATGAGGTCGAGTTGTCCACTTTTACAAAATAACCCTGCAGTAAATAAC
>JBEGMB010000177.1:0-2610 GCA_041183245.1 Bacteroidota bacterium | reverse complement strand
GCAAGCGCTGTTTCTACACCTTCAACCGGTTCGAATGGAACAGTAACTGTAAGCGCTACAGGTGGCAACATGCCATACACTTACAGCATCAATGGAATTAATTTTTACTCCGGGGTGTTATTCAGCAATTTAGCGCCAGGAACTTATACTGTATCTGTAAAAGATGTGAATGGGTGCATTGGAACGGTTCAAGTGACTGTAGAAGAAACTCAAGGCTTGGAAGATGAAGATGGATTTGAAATTAGTTTACTTTACCCAAATCCAAATCAAGGCGTGTTTGAATTGGAAATTCAAGGGGTAATCGGAGATGTGGTAGATTGTAAGTTATTCACGACGGATGGCAAACTGGTATCAAGCTTCCAATTGGGTGCTGTAAATGGCGTAGCAAAAAACACCATTGAGATGTCACACAAGTTGGCTGCTGGAAGTTACTTTATTGGAGTATATAACCAACAACGTGCAGAGATCATCCGTTTCGTACGCGAATAATCCAACCAAGAACAATGGGTTATTGTCTGCTTATTTGAGCTCAAATAAGTATTTTTGACGTTCATGCAGAACGAGCGTAAATTAATCATAGCAATCGATGGCTATGCCTCCAGTGGAAAAAGCACCTTAGCTAAAGCCTTAGCTGACGCGTTAGGGTACGTATTTATAGATACCGGTGCCATGTATCGAGGTGTCGCCTATTTTACAGTCATCAATGGGTTATATACCAATGATTCGATTCATGAAGAGGCGCTTATCAAGCGACTAGACGAGGTCCATTTAATGTTTGGCGATCCGATTACAGGAAACGACCGCCCTTTACTTTTGAATGGCGTGAACATTAATGACCCCATTCGAAGCAGTGAAATATCTGCGCTAGTTTCCCTAGTTGCCGTGATTCCTGAGGTCCGCTCTAAACTGGTGGATTTACAACGGCAGATGGGAACACACGGAGGGATTGTAATGGATGGAAGAGATATTGGCACGGTGGTTTTTCCTGAAGCCGATTTAAAAATATTCGTTACTGCTGACCTTGATATACGTGCACATCGGAGGTTTATAGAAATGCAAAAGAATATGCCCGATATTACCTTGGAAGCAGTTAAAGCCAACCTTGCCTCGAGGGATGAAATCGATACAACGCGAAGTATTGGACCCTTAAAGCAAGCGGAAGATGCCATACTTTTTGATACGGGTATACTCACACGAGAAACGCAACTTGAAAAAGCACTAAGCTTAGTACATCAATTGTTAGCCCAATGAAAGCACTCCTCGCTATCCTTACGCTCAGTACCTTGATGTTCTCCTGTGGAAATGAGGAGGTCATGGATGATCCTGCATTACCAAAAGAAAACACAGCCCATGAAGGCGGCGATTTGAAAAGTAGGGCTGCACGTCATGTAGAAGCCCAATTAAACATTGCGGGAACAGAACGTTACGGCCTCACAATTTACAAGCAAAATTTGGATGGGGATGATAAAGAAGATGCCATCATTACGGTAAATCGATTTAATTACGCCTTAGAAAAGGCAAAGCAATCACCCAATGCAGCAAAACTTGCAGAGATCGGCTATGTAGGTAATTACAACTACATTTTTTATTATGATGGCGGATTGGATTTGATTTCCCCAGCGATTGCTGTACCCTCTTCACCGTATCTCCCACTGGAAATTTCATTTGAACCAATTACATCGACTGAATATAATGATGTCTTAGTTACCTATCGAATCCGAAATTCAGCATATCGTGCATTTTTCACAGTGGAAAATCATACACCAGCTCGATATTTCGAATGGCCAATCTTTGATGAATTAGGAACACCACGCGCCAAAGCGTTCTCCTTCGCATATATTGCTACCGCAATGAATCCACGAAAAAATATTCAAGTGTATCAAGCCAACATAAGCCTCGCCGACACCACCACAAATTTCAATGTGGCTAAACCTATACTCACAAAAGAATCTAAGGTATTGTACGAGTTCTTTTACTTACCCGCGCAACAAAAATACGTAACCAAAAAAAATACGCCTTAACGATGTTGTTAGACCAAGAATCAAAAGAAGATATCCGACCTTGGAACATGGATACCAATTCGTTTTGTATGCTCATGCACTTAAGTCAATTTGCCTCTAGCGTTTTTCCATTGGCTGGAATTATTATGCCCATCGTCATGTGGCAGCAATTCAAAAAAGATAGCAGCGTCATCCATGAAAATGGGAAACAAATTATGAATTTCATGTTGACGACTTTCCTTGTCGGAATCGTTTTTACCCTGGGGATTGTTGCAGTGGTTATGACCTTATACGCTAATGCATCGACCGACCAACGTGAAGCCGCATTTTCTGCGATGGGTATAGTCACCATCCTATTGTTTGCCGCTGGATTCAGCATTGCGTATGTCGTGTTCATTATTCTTGCTGCAATTAAAGCATATAATGGGCAAGTCGGAAAATACCCCTTAACCATTAGATTTATACGATGAAAAAAACAGTTTCTGAGGTTACGGGATTTTACGATGAATATGTTGTCGAACAAGCGAACACAGGGATCAACGACCGAATTTATGGCGTTTATGAGCGCCTTATTGGACTTGGTTTAAATCCTCATAGTACAGTGCTCGAG
>JBEGMB010000176.1:0-3442 GCA_041183245.1 Bacteroidota bacterium | reverse complement strand
TGGGCGATACAATAAATCCGTTGCCAAATTCTGAGGTGTTCGCAATGGTGCAAAGAAAAACAGGAAGTTTTCTAACTTGACCATTCGCATCGATCGACACATTGATGGGATTGTATTTGAAAACTTCTTTAAGTACTAGTTTGATGTATGAGATAAAACCACGTTTGCGTGATCCTTCGAATTTTTTTGCTATCAAGGCATCGAAGCCATAACCACCAAATCCAAGAATCGGTTTATTGTTTACCTTTAATGTATCCATTTCAATTCGGTTTCCTGAATTGATACATTCAATGGCTTCTTTGATTTTTAATGGAATTTTCATGTGACGCGCCAACCCATTCCCGGAGCCTAGGGGTATAATCGCTAGTTGCGTCTGAGATCCAATCAGTGTCGTGCCTACTTCGTGTACAGAACCATCTCCACCTACTGCACAGACAATGTCAATTCCTTGAGTCACCGCCTTTTCAGCTATGGTTATAGCATGACCTTTAAATTCAGTTTCAATGATTTCATAATCAAATCGATTATGGTCCAAATGGGCAGCAATAAGCGCAGGGAGACTTGCTTTTTTACGGCCTCCTGAAATCGGATTTACAATAAACCAAATGCGCTCTTTCATCGGTGTGTTCTATTCAAACGGAGATCTTTTCTAAAACGTTGCAGTAGAGAAAGGAACCTTGTTTTAGATTCTCCTATTTTCAAAGTTAATGTTTTTTTACCAAAATGAGAAGGATTTTTCACCTTTTTTAAGAGAACGCGCCAAGATGCTTTAGTTTCATTGTACTGCAACTCAAATTCATCATTCCATATATAATATATCCCATTCAAGTAGCGAATAGCATCTTGATTTTTTCGATTCACAAAGGAATACAGGCTCACATTCCAATTTAAAGCCTTGCATAATGAAGGAATGATGGCTTTCTGTTCCTTCACCTTGAAAGGGTACTTCATACCATCGGGAGGAATGATTAAAATAGGCACTGAATAATAATCTTGGATTTTATATTGTGCATTGTCTAGATGGACCGGAGTGTGGTCACCCGTTATGACAAACATGGTGTTTTTGAACCATTTTTTGTGTTTGTTTTGTTTAAAAAATAGACGTAATTGATCATCGAAATACCGATACGAGGTGGCTTCTGCGCTTGGTATCTTGTATTTGTTCTTGTAGCGTTGAGGGATATCGTAGGGTTCGTGGGTTGAAAGGGTGAAAAAAGTCATCATAAATGGTTTTTTATGACCGTTTAATTTGTTTGTAATGTGTTTAAAAACTTCATGATCATGAAGTCCCCAGCTCCCTGTTTCAGCATCAGAGGTTGACATGTCATCACGGTATAATTGGTGCTTGAATCCGAGTGAACTGGCCAGGGCATCAAAGCGCATAGATCCTTCTTTAGCGCCATGTACAAAATATGTTTCATATCCGTGTTGATTGCAAATCGACGGGAATCCGGTAAGTGTATTGGTACTATAATTACTGAGCATGAATGGGGTTTCTAGCCACGAAGGAATGCCTGCAAAAAGTGCCGGTAAACATTCAATGGAAGTTTTTCCTTCTGCGAGCCCTTTCACTGCGAAAGTGTTCATTTGTTCCGCTGCTATTTTATCTAGAAAAGGTGTGATTGGAATTCCATTAACCTGTTGATTTAGTTGTTGATTGCCAAGGCTTTCAACAATAATGAATAGGATGTTTACTTGGGATGCTTGGTACTTGCTGCGAACATTAAGGCATGGATTGGCATATTTTATTTCAAGGCTATTTTTAACTAAGTTTTGATTTGGGGTAGCTTCATTTTGAATTGTTTTTAACACTACAAACGGAGCGTTTAAGGTAAATTGTGCGCCCATTGGGTGCTGAGTTTTAAGGGCATCGGCAATTCCTAGCGGCTTCGGGCCAAAACTATTTCTGGCCGCAATGAAACTTAAGCTTATTGAAGTTAAAAACAGTATTACATTCGAAGTGTTGGTGATTTTTTCACGCTTAGCTTGTGGTATTTTTCTCAGTACCCACATAAATAAAATGATCCATATAAGGCACAAAATGAAAACATACCAAAAGCGTTTGACAAGCCCGCCCAGTTGATTTGAATCTTCCCCTAAAATATAAAATGTGTAGACATCAAACGTTGCCCTTTTTGCGGCATAATTGATATAGATTAAATCCCATAGCTCTGGAATTAAAATGGCTAAAAATCCAATGATTCCAAATGCTTGAAGCATTCGAAAACCTGTGTTTTCATTGGGAATCCAGTTTGCTATAAAGGTTAGGGTAAGTACGGGGAGGGCAAGATAACCGACAAGGCTAACATCGAACCGAATTGCTGTAAATAGGTCAAGATATTTGGGATTGAAAATTGTCTGATTAACAAGCATGTTTTGAAGCCTCAAGAGCCAAAGTTCGAGCAGGAAGAGCCCGCAGATTTTTAATGCGAATTTATAATGGGTATTAATCATCTTGTGCGTTTGAAATTACTCAAAATCATCCGTATGTTTGTAAAAACAACCAAATGGCAAAGAAAGAACAATTAAATCCGAAAGAACAAAATCGCCTTCAGCTTACGCAACTTTTGCAAAATAAGGCAGCCTTAAAACAGGATATTGCAGCCGATGCGGAAGCCGTGTTCTTGAATTTAAAAGAGACGATTAAAGCTGAATTGCAAGCCTTGAGAGCTATTGTTTCGGATGAACGGGTTCGATTGCATTACAAGGAACGAGGAGAATATGAAATTCACGTATACATCGGGAGTGATGTATTGGTGTTTTCTTTACATCACAATGTGTTTCGTCTTCCTGATCACAATCCATTGTGGGGTACAGGGTATTTTCAACAGAATGAACAACGTGGGTATTTTGGGGTAATTTACGTCTATAATTTTTTGGCCGAATCCTTAATTCAAAATCGCCTGGATGATTCAGGATACCTAATTTCTCGCTTGTTTGTTAATCACGAGAAACACTTTTTCATTGAAGGTAGAACTCAACTTTCAGGAATATTTAGAGATACAGAACGCCATCAATGGAATGACGATATATGCGCGTTAGTCGTGCAAATGACCTTTGCTTATGCCCTGTCATTTGATCTTTATATCCCGCCGTATGAAATACAAGATGAGATCTCTGTGAATCAGATGCATTACATGGGAGAAACCTTGAAATTACAGACCGGAAAACGGCTTGGGTTCAAGATGAAATCTGAGGATACGGATATTTCTTAAAAAAATCGATTCAAGGCTTTGCCTGTATAGTTTTTAGCCTTATATTTGCACTCCCAAATTGGGGGTATTTTTATTGGCCCATTCGTCTAGTGGTCAGGACGCCAGGTTTTCATCCTGGAAACAGGAGTTCGATTCTCCTATGGGCTGCCAAGTAATTGGCCCATTCGTCTAGTGGTCAGGACGCCAGGTTTTCATCCTGGAAACAGGAGTTCGATTCTCCTATGGGC
>JBEGMB010000175.1:0-11507 GCA_041183245.1 Bacteroidota bacterium | reverse complement strand
TGTAACTATCGCTGATATTTTCGCAGAAAAGAAGGAACGCCATATGGCTTATTGAGTTTTGGTTATGTCAACCAAGGATATGCTCGTAACAAGGCATCTAAGTCTTTAGCGCCTGATTTTTTAAGTATTCGGTGCTTTAAGCGTCCAATCGTAACATCCACATGAGCCACATTCAAGATTCGCGCAATACGCGCGGAAGGAACACCATAATAATACTTAAGCTTTAGCATTAATGCATCTCGTTTATTTAAGTGAAGGAGCACATCGGACATGGCATGAAAATAATCCGGCTCTCCTTTGGGTTGATCTGTATTGTCTGATTCGTCTGAGTAATTTGCCCGGGCAATGCTTGTTTTTTCCTCAGAAATCAAATTTATTTTTCGCTTTTTATTCTTTTTGCGCAGCATAGATATACTAAAGTTAGAAACTACCGCCTTTAACCATGAGCGCGTGTTAAACAAATCAATATCTGTAGAATATTTGGTCGATAAAATCTGATAGAGGTGAATGCAAAATTCTTGGTACACGTCATATACTTCTTCTCCTTCAAATTTCAAGCGAATTTGATGTAAGAAAAACCCTTGATAACGATTCAAGAGCTCGGTAAAAATTACGTCGATATGTTTTTTATCTACCATTTGAATCCATTGTAGAGGACTTTGACAATCCGCACAGGTACTCGATGTGTGTACCCATTGAAATACCCTCTTGAAGTTGTTGTACAAACCAAGCTAAATTCGGTTCAACTCCCTCAAAAAATCCTTCCGGATTGCGAAGTAAAAATGTCGGTATATCCTTTGATTTTAATTGTAAAATCAACTGCGCAAGTTCTTTACGGCTATCCAAGGCCGCCATTCCGACAGGATATACAAAAAAGGCTGCTGCCAAGACTTTCGAATCCATATATTGGCTTAATGCCGCTGCCATAATCCACTCACTGGGATCGCCTATTAAAATGGTGTTTGAGGATTCATCCATCGATGTGTTGATTGCATCCGCAAGTGATTCTGGTGTATAACTCAAACAAGGTATAGGATTTGACTTACTTGAGTCTAAGAGCAATCCACCGGTATCTTCAGTAACTGAACCCGAGACATACGTTAACGAATGAACATCTGAAAAGACATCCGTTGGGACCAATGATTTAACGTGGTTACCTACTAAAACCAGTGAACTTGCTGCGGCTAAAAAATCCATGCGCTTTTTTCATTAAAATTAAACAATTTTAGTGTTAATTTGCCGTTGACAAGCGCCAATGAAGTTATTGTATACCCTCTTATTATTATTGATTAGTTTGGCATCAATACATGTACATGCGCAACTCGGTGGAAACTATGTGTTTGGGTTCTTAAATTTACCCACAGGAGCGCGTGCCGCAGGACTTGGAGGATATGCCTCACCAACTGCAGACAAAACGTTAGATTTTGCAATAATCAACCCCTCATTAGCCAATGAATCGATGCTCGGAAATTACTCGATTCAACAAGCTATACTGCCTTCGGGAATAACTTTCGGTACAATATCCGCTGCCATTTCTGTGAAAAAGGGAATTTTAGTCCCCTATATTCGCCACGTAAGCTATGGGTCTTTTCAAGGCTATGACGCCACAGGAAACACTACAAACACATTCAGTGCCTTTGATTTTCAAGCGGGTGCTAGTTATGCACACCAATTAAATCCGGTGTTTACCTTAGGAGTTAATGCAGGAATCATTGGATCCTATTTAGAAACATATTCCTCCTATGGCTTAGCCGGTAGTTTAGCAGTACAATACCACCATCCAAACGAATTGATTCATGCTACATTGCTCGCGCGTAATGTTGGCGTTCAACTTAAAGGATATACCGGGCTGGATGATGCACTGAATCCACTTCCGCTCGAAATTCAGAGCAGTGTGAGCGTTAAACTAAAACACGCCCCATTCCGATTCACGTTTATTGGACATCACTTAAATCAATGGAAAATCGGATATTATGATCCCTCGATTTTACCGAAAATTGACGGCCTAACTGGAGACACCATACAACCGCCAAGCGTTGGCTTTGTTGAACAACTCGCACGACATTTCGCAGTGCAAGCGGAATTAGTAACTAAGGGTGTATTTCAATTACGCATCGGATTTGATTACCACCGAAGACAAGAATTAAAATTGGAACAAGCACCAGGGTTAGCTGGCTTATCCTTCGGTGTAGGGCTCAATTTCCGGAAATTCAGGTTAGATTATGGCTTTATGGTATATTCCAAGGCTGGTATGAATAATTCCATCGGATTGAGCACCAAATTAAGTGATTGGAAAAAACACTAAGCCGCTAAAGCGAGAAGAATCTGTTCGGTACTCAAGGAACTCAATACATCCATAGCAGCTTCTAAAGAAATAGACAGTTGATTGTCATTTATCTGCAGGGTAGTGTTCTCGCTAAGCAAAAAAGTTAATTCCTGTTGTTTTTCAAGACCATTCATCAAAAATAGGGACGCACCAACCATTGCAAGCACTTTGGGCGATGTATTTATTGAGCTAACAGATGCCTCATGTTGAACCGTAATCTGCGACATTATTAATCCGATTCGATGCTGAAAAGCGCGTTGTTCAGTTATAGGAAGCGCAGACAGAGCTGGCATAAATCGATTCAATTCGTATACGTCGTTTGCATTTAATGACACCCGAGGCGCCTTACCTAATTTACCCAAGCGATAAAGCCAAATTCTAAGCACCACTACTAAAATAACAGTAACAGCTATGCCCATGAATTTTGCAATCCCAAGAAAATCAAACCAAATAAAAAACGGAATTGAAACTAAGGCTACAAAAAAGAAAACAAGCCACGGAATAAATCCAAAGGACTTCTGATTCATTTAACTTTTAGAATCTTCAGCGATCCATTTATCGTTAAACATTTCACCTCGAATAATAACGGTTTTAGTACGCGCGTATTCTTCGGCGGCCATCATCATTTGTTCTCTGGTGTCTCTTCGTATTAGTATTGAACTTGTACCAGGCACTTTAAGTTCTATGTAAAAGCCATTCTTTAAGCGTGCCGGTCGTGTTGGTGGTCTACCCATGTTAAAAGTTGAATTTTATACAAAATAAACATTTTTTCTCGGATTTGGTTCGCTTTTGTGAAATTTTAAGAAACGCATTGCAAAATAAAATCCTGTGCACTCTGCAAACATTGCCGTATTTTTGCGCATGATTTCACTCGAAAAACTTGGTTATTTTCTCCCTCAAGGGTTTTTATTCTCTGACGTTAGCCTGCAAATTAATCGCGGAGACAAAATCGGATTAGTCGGTAAGAATGGCGCAGGAAAATCTACCATGCTTCGTTTATTAACGGGACAAATACAACCATCAGAAGGCAGAATTCACCTGCCAAAAGAGATGAAAATCGGGATGCTCTCTCAGGACATTAAAATCAATACTTCGAAGTCGGTATTTGAATACTTAGTTACTTCCAACCCAGTACTTACCGGACTGAATGAGAAAATCGAACAAATCAACGAAGCCTTAACCACACGAACAGACTACGAATCGGATTCTTATTTAGCCTTATTGGATGAATTGTCTGATTGCAATCAATCCTTTCAAATACACGATGGGTATAACTGGGAAGAAAAAATCATGGCGGTGCTCGAGGGGCTCGGATTCGACAAAGAAGAAGTTCACCGTCCCTTAGATACATTCTCCGGGGGATGGAAAATGCGGGCAGAACTCGCTCGAATCCTTGTGAATGAACCCGATGCCTTGTTGCTGGATGAACCAACAAATCACCTAGACATCCTCTCCATTGCATGGTTGGAACAATACCTTCAGCGCTTTACCGGAGCAGTAATCCTGATTTCTCACGACCGATTATTCCTAGACAACGTTACTAAGCGCACGCTGGATATAAGTATGGGAAGGGTAATGGATTTTCCATTTGGATACTCAAAATATAAGGAACGACGTGAAGAAGAGACCGAGCGCCTAGAACAAGCCAAGAAGCAACAAGATAAAGACATCAAGCAAACCGAAATGTTGATTGAAAAATTCCGTGCGAAGCAATCAAAAGCGGCCTTTGCTCAATCCTTAATTAAAAAGTTAGATCGAACCGAACGCATAGAAATTGAGCGTGATAACTACGGGGGAATGCGGGTGCGCTTTCCTCTAAGTGTACAGCCCGGGAAATGGGTGCTTAACATGGAAGGTGTTGGCAAAACTTACGAAAAAAACCTGTTCCACTCCGTATCTATTTCCGTTGGACGCGGTGAAAAAATCGCGCTTTTGGGACCTAACGGTGTTGGTAAATCTACCTTGCTTAAAATCATGATGAATCAAATCAGTTACGATGGAACCGTTGATTATGGTCATAACGTGGGCATTGGGTATTTCGCCCAAGACCAAGCGGAGCAATTGGATCCCAGCTTAACGATATTCGAAACCGTTGATCATGTAGCCAAAGGAGAAATTCGTCAACAAATCCGAAGCCTTCTTGGAACCTTCCTATTCAGTGGGGAGGACACCCAGAAAAAAGTTGGCGTGCTGTCCGGTGGCGAACGAACAAGGCTCGCGTTGTGTCAGATGCTATTAAGTCCTTCGAATTTTTTAATCCTGGATGAACCGACAAATCACTTGGATATTCCGTCAAAGGAAATCTTAAAAAATGCCTTATTGAATTACGAAGGAACCTTTTTAATTGTATCCCACGACCGTGAGTTTTTAGCGGGACTAACCAACCGAATCTGGGATATTGAAGAGCAGCAACTAAAAATACACCACTTTGAATTAGATGAATACCTGAAATACAAGGCACCAAAAGAGAATAAATCTACAGAAAAGAAGGTCGAGGAAGTGGAAAAAATTCAAGAGGCCCCTAAGGCGGAGCGTATTGATCGTGAATTACAAAAAAAGCTTCAAAAAGTAGAGCGCAACATTGAAGAAACGGAAAGCAAGATTGCTACACTTGAAAGTCAATTAGCCGACATTAACTACAACGACCCAAACTACCACGTGCTGTTGAATGAATATAATACGCTCAAAGCTAATCTTGACAAACTAATGGAAGCTTGGGAAGAACTGGCGGAATAAGGAGATGGTTGGTTTGATTTACTTTTTTAACGTACCCTTCGATACGCCAGCTCTACTGACTACTCAGGGTGCGTCAATTTCAGCTTCAATGTACGAATCCCTATTCCTTCGGATCAATAAATTTCAATAACTGCTTCCCATGGCGGTGGTGAATGGCAAATGCCGTTAAATCGAAGGCAAAAAGAAAGGACCCTTGAAGTATTAATCCGTTACCAAAACCATTGAATTGGTCTGCCTTTGCTTGATTATTAATCGCTATGCTGCGCAATAGAAAACCAGCGGTCATATAGGCAACATCCAAGCCGGAATTAAATAAGAATATTCGCTCCGTCTTCTGCTGTTCAGAAAGGGTTTGAGACAAACTCAGCACCGCCTTTGTATTGCGGGCACGTAAATAACCCGGGATGGCCAATCCTAAGTTTACCGTATTCCACATGACATTCATTTGATGAAAGGCTTTTAGATCGGGCTGTGGGGCGGTAGCCCAACCAATACTTCCGGAGGTTATATTTCCCACTGCCCATGTACCGAGACTGAGCATTAATCCTTGATCCCGTTTAAGACGAGCTTGATTAAAGGCATTCAGGTCTTGCGCTTGTGCAGCTATTGAGGCAAGGAATAAGATAAAAAAGATTAGTTTCATGAAACCTAAACAAGGAATAGCTCATTTAGTTTGAAGAAAATCGTAGCACCTCTGATTCATAGGAATCAAACAATTGTTCACGAATATCTTCTAGCTTTTCGTCGCTTATCGCGCCGCATGCGTCGGATGTCTTTTTTCATGGCTTTCCGCATGGGTTTTGACTGATTTTTTAGGTGTGTTTTGTAGGATTTTTCTACCATGCGTTTTCTCCGTTTTTCCTCTTTGTTGTGCTTTTTCCATTGAGCAGCACGTTGCTTTTCAAAGGATCCGTCTTCCCCGGCTTTGCAAGCTAGCAAAATAAGCAAACAGCCCAAGACTAAATGTCGCCACGTGAAGTGAATTAATCGCATTATTATTACCTTTGACTCATGTTTCAACGTATAATTTTTGTTTTAGTTACCTCACTTTCAGTGCTTTCCTGTGGAAAAAACAATCAGAATCCAGTACCCAACGTACCGGTAGATGTTACTATTGACCTCAGTTTTCCAAGTTACAGTGCACTTCAAGGGGTAAGCGGATATACCTATGTTAATGGTGGATCCAGAGGAATTATCGTTTACAGAAAATCCCTAAATGAATTTGTGGCCTTTGATCGGCATTCGCCTGCAGATGCTGAAGGAACCTGTTTAGAACCACTCTACCCAGACGCAAATAACTTTTTAGAATTAATCGATTCGTGCAACAACGCCCGTTTTTCATTATACGATGGTTCACCCATTAGCAATTCGCAATATGGATTGAGGCAATACGCCACACAATTTAACGGATCAAACATTCTTCGCATTTATAACTGATATGAACGAAATTAAGGTAACCATAATCGACAGAGAAGGCCAAGCACATGAATTGGTAGGACCAACCGACATGAACATGAACATCATGGAATTGTGCAAAGCCTATGAATTGCCCGTATTAGGTGAATGTGGCGGAATGGCCATGTGCGCAACGTGTCAGGTGTATTTAGAATCGGAAACTGACTTAGCTGAACAAAGCGATGCAGAATTAGATATGCTGGATCAAGCATTCTACGTGAAATCTAATAGCCGTTTGGGATGTCAAATCCATTTAGATGAAGCTATAGACGGAATTGTTTTGCGATTAGCTCCTGAAGCTACAACCTAAGCTCTTAATTTTTCTGGGATGATGCAAACTGGAATCGGTTGCATTTTGTGTTGATTGACTGAATTAAAGCGCCGATAAATTGCAAGCACCTCGCGTTGACGGTCACTCAAGCCGGATTCATTTCCTTGAAATTCCATTGCCCACTCTAATTCTGGATAACTCGCACCAAGTTGGTCTTCATCGGTGCGGTCCTCTCCCCACAAGCCATCCGTTGGCTTCGCATTGGTTATCACCGCTGAAACTCCCAGGTGCTTTGCCAAGGCCCATACCTCAGATTTCGTTAAATCGGCAATTGGACTCAAGTCTACTCCCCCATCACCATACTTTGTATAAAACCCAACCCCGAAATCTTCGATTTTATTTCCAGTACCCGCAACTAAACATGTGTTCGTTTGAGCAATAGCATATAATGTAGTCATACGCAAACGTGCGCGGGTGTTCGCCATGCTCAATTCATGACCTGAAACCTCGGTTGGTAGCGATGAACGGAGTGTTTCAAAACTATCAGTCAAATCAACCTCTAGAGTGGAGACATTAGAATAGGTATCGACTAACCATTGCATGTGATCATGAGCACGCTTTAATTGATCAGGATGTTGATGGATTGGCATACTTACCAACATAGTTTTCATCCCGGTTTTGGCACACAAAGTAGAGGTTAGCGCTGAATCAACACCGCCGGAAATACCAACAATAAATCCATCTTGTTTTGCCTTTTGAGCATACTCACTCAACCAATTAACAATGTATTCTGCGAGGAGATTCAAATTAAAAAAGAAGAGAAACTTTTAAAATCAATTGGTTTTGACGTGCTTTTTGATAAAAATACGTACCAGTAGCATCTGAAAATGTGAAATTATCCTCAATGGCTCTAAAATGTAAAGGAGTTAAACCATAGAAAAATCCAAGTTCAGGAACTAAAGATGTAGAACCTACAAAATTCCACTCTACCCCGGCTGAGAAACCAACGGATCCTTTGTAGAAAAACTGATCTCCAAATGACTTAAGGTTGGCATTTTCTTTGGCTGTATATGTTGTCCCGCCATTTCCATCGACCCCAACATCAAAACCACGGTCATTGATGCGCTGAGAAACCATAAAGCTGTTACGAATACCAAACTTTGCAAAAATCTTCCAATCTCCAATCGGATCCATTCGAAACAACATCATCAAAGGTACAGCGACACCCACGTTACTGTATTGACGATCGGTTAACAGATACCCCGTTCCACCCAATTCATCTTGATGTAAAATATTAGCCCCCGCATACCGATAAAAAACGGAATCCGTCGCTTCGTAGTTTAGCTTGGTAAATTCAAATTCAAAACCTGTTGAAATCCCTAAATTCGGGGCATTCTTGAAACTGGTATTAAAAATCATTCCTACCGATAGGTCGTGATTAAATGGCGCAGCTTTAAAGTACGAATCCGTAGGTTTTACCATATTGATTCCAAAATTCCCGGTCATGCCCGCCTGTAATCGACGTGGGGCTGAATCCTGAGCAAACAAACTACTGGTAATTGATATTGAACCTAAAAGGAAAAAACAAAATGTAGCAACTTTTTTCATGCGTTTTTATTTGTAGTATTTTTGACAAAATTAAAAATAATACAATTCCATGGGTTTCTTTCGAAAATCCCTCCTTTTATTTTCATTTATATTCATACTGCTCGCATGCAACAGCAATTCATATGATATTGATGTAAGTGATGTCACTCTACCCTTAAGTTTTCATCACAGTGACTCCATCCTATCAAAACCGAATCCAAGGGAATTAATCTCCCATCGAAATGAACTCAGTCAAATCGACAAAGACATTGCTGGCTACCTATTTGGCTATTGCTATGGCATCCGCATCAACCCCGATTCGAGTTTTCTAAACGGAATGAGTCGGTACAACAACAACCCGTTTGTTGTCCGCTTAGAATTACGAATCAATCAGCAATTTGAGAAAAAAATACCCCAGCATCGTGCTTCATTAACTGCTGCCTTCAAACGAATGAAATATCATTTTAAGGACGCAGCCCTTCCGCAGCATATCTTTTGGATTAACTCAGGTTTTACGAGCTCTGTTTTTTGTTCAGAAAAATCCATTGCCTTGGGCCTCGAACGGTATTTAGGTGAAAAAACCGATGTAATCAAAGAACTACCGAATGACCGGTTCTTTTCATGGATCAAAGAAGGCATGGCTCCCCAATACCTCGAGCGCGACGCGGTCATTGGTTGGTTAAGTACACACCACATCGAAGAAACGAAAGAAAACTACGCCACCGAAATGATTCGATGGGGTAAACTCTTATTTATTACTTCCGCATGCCTACCTCAGGAAAAAGAATCAATCATCCTGCGCTATACTCCAAAAGATTACGACTGGGCATTAGCCAGCGAAGGCGCCCTATGGAAATATATCGTAGATGAACAGTTGCTTTACAATACTGGAGAAGACGCCAAACAAAGCTTGTTGCATGAAGGTCCATTTACCCGTGGCTTACCCCAAGAAAGTCCGGATCGAATGGGACAATTTTTAGGCTACCGCATGGTAAAACAATACATGGAAAAGCACGATTTAAGCCTCAACGAATTAAAAAATACCCCATACTTGAAGATTCTTCAAGCGTATGAAGCACCCGAAAAAAAATAATATGAAAAAAAATTCCACCATCGAACTTTCAGTGGCCTTGAATGAAAATAATGTCCCAGAATCCATCCAATGGTCAGCCGCCGATAGCGGACAAAAAGATGCACCAACCAAAGCATTTTTCTTGTCGCTTTGGGACCCCAGAGAAAACAATACCTTGCGTATAGACTTATGGACCGAAGACATGACTGTGGATGAAATGAAGCAGTTCTTTCATCAAACCTTATTAACGATGGCTGATAGTTTTGAAAAAGCTACGGGTGAGGGAAATATTTGTGAAGATTTGCGTGACTATTGTTATCATTTCGCCGACAAAATGAATATCCTTCCTCAGGAATGATCCTAGAAAAATTACATACCACACACGAAGAACCCATTCAATACGCGTTTGCAGACGGGACCTCATTGAATGAACGCATTGGTACCGAGATTTTACTTCAATATACCGGTAACATCGTGTGCAGAAAATGCGCTAAATCAACGAATAAATCATTCGGTGAAGGCTTTTGTTATCAATGTTTTTTGTCGGCTCCAGAGGCCAGTCCTTGCATCTTGCACCCAGAATTATGTGAAGCGCATTTGGGTAAAGGACGTGATTTAGCCTATGAAGAAAAAAACCACAACCAACCCCATTATGTATACCTCGCCGCAACCGATCAGATAAAAGTGGGCGTAACGCGCGTAACGCAAATGCCAACCCGATGGATTGACCAAGGGGCAAGGGAAGCGATTATATTGGCAGAAACACCCAATCGGTATTTGGCGGGCGTACTTGAAGTGGCCTTGAAGGAAATGTATAGCGACAAAACCAATTGGCAGAACATGTTGCGCGACATAAAAAATGAATCGGTAGACTTGGCCCAAGAAAAATGGGAATTATTAGAACAACTCCCAGCCGACCTTGGTCAGTATTTCACAGAAGATGAAATGGTGTATACCTTTAACTATCCGGTGTTGGCTTATCCTGAAAAGGTAGCTTCGCTAACGCTCGACAAAGAACCTCGCATACAAGGGAAACTTACAGGAATTCGTGGACAATACCTCTACATTGACCACTATTTAGTATTGAATATCCGCCGACATACCGGCTATGAAGTAGAATGGAAATAATATGATTCGGATAATACGCGCTTTCCTTGATTTTTTCTACCCAATCGTTTCGCGAATCTTCGACAAAACGACTTATTACTATGCCGTGGCAGGATCAACGAATTTGGTACTGGGCTGGGTATTGTTTTGGATATTAGATCATTGGGTGATTCATAGTAAAACGGTTAAACTTCCGCTATTCGAACATCCCGTGCACAGTTACACAGTAATTGCTGCGGCTTGTGGGGTATTTAGCTTTTTATTTGGCTTTATGATGATGCGCTATGTGGTATTTACGGAAAGTCAGCTCAAAGGACGCGTACAGTTTTTTAGGTATGGATTGAGTGCCTTAATCTCTGCTACCGTTAATTGGATCCTCATTAAACTCATGGTAGATACCTTCGCATGGAATGCTTCCCTTTGCAACGTGTTTGCCTCGGTCGTTGTGGTAACCATCAGCTATTTTTTACAACGAAAGTTTTCGTTTAGGTAGAAGGGGAAAGGTAATTAAGGATTGAATTTAATAATTGACAACCCAGTATTACCGGAAATTGATACAGGGACAATATTGGATAAATCATCTGAAAATTGCATCAGATTATTATTTTTTGCGTAAATAATATAAGAACTTCCCGAAGGGTGGAAATCAATAAATGATTTGTCCATAATTGATGTGATTTCTGTTAACCGTAAATTATTCCCATTGTTGCCATTGTATTTAATTAAAATACTATAATTACTAGGGTCACTTGAGTATCTATGTGTAAAGTAGGTTGCTCCTCCTTTTACTACGGGTCTTGAAACTAAAGAGAGAGAATTATTATTATTTAAAGAAAATCCTCCTGCAATGATAGCCCCAGTAACATCATTTAATTTTATTATACCGCTCGAAACACCTGCAATGTTTGGATTTGCATTACCTCCAAGAACTGTTAATACGCCATTTCCTATGT
>JBEGMB010000174.1:0-5831 GCA_041183245.1 Bacteroidota bacterium | reverse complement strand
ATTGAGGCGAATTCAGCATAGGCAAAGGCTGCAAATCCACAGGCAATTGCGGTGAATAAAAACAAGAAAATCACTGCGGGACCGGCCTGGTAACTCGCTTCCCCGATGGTACTAAAAATCCCCGCACCGATAATTGCTGCTATACCAAATGCCGTTAAATCTCTTACTTTAAGGTGTTTTCCAAGGGCACCATGTCCATCCGCTAATTGATTTGCTTCAAGTTGTTTTAAAATATCTGGTATTTGTTTTCTTCGAAATAGGGTTCGCATAATCTGAATTGAGCCTCTAAAATAGAAATATTTTTAGGATGAACCCTTTTTACCTACAAGTGTTACCTTTGTATCGTGTCAAGATTCATCGAAATAAAAGGGGCCGCGGCAAATAATTTAAAGCAAATTGATGCGCAGATTCCACATGGAAAAATTACCGTAATCACTGGGGTTTCAGGTTCTGGAAAATCGACACTTGCGTTCGACACGCTATACGCCGAAGGACAACGCCGATTTATTGAATCCATGTCGTCCTATGCGCGACAATTTCTCGGTAAATTGGAAAAACCTAAAGTGGATTACATCAAAGGTCTTTCCCCTGCCATTGCCATTCAACAAAAGGTAATTTCTTCCAATCCAAGATCTACGGTAGGAACAACAACCGAGATTTATGACTTTTTGAAATTACTCTTCGCTCGAGAAGGAAAAACCTACTCACCAATTTCGAATCAAGAAGTATTAAAAGATACGCCGTCAAGCATTCTAAGCGCGATCCTTTCTCATGAAGACTCCCCCTTTGCCGTGCTTTCACCGATTAAAGTGAATCCAAAACGAAGCGCACAGGAAGAATTACAAATACTTGCCAATGAGGGATTTATCAGAATATATTTAAACAATAAGATAACCTTAATTTCGGATATCACTGAATTAGCGCCGTGCGAAGAAATAACCGTCGTGGTTGATCGCTTCAAAACAACTCAATTAACCGAGCAAGAACAAGCGCAATTAATTGACTCCATTCAGATGGCCTTTGCCAAAAACGGTGGGACATGTGGTATTCTTAACATGACGAGCCAAGAAATCACTTGGTTCAACAACCGTTTCGAACGCGACGGAATGACCTTTCAGGAACCAAGTTTGCATTTCTTCACCTTCAATAATCCGTTTGGAGCGTGTAAAACCTGCGAAGGATTTGGTAGCGTATTAGGCATTGACCCGAATTTAGTAATCCCTGATCCCAATGTAAGTATATATGAAGGTGCCATTCATCCATGGAAAGGTGAGACGATGGGAGAATACTTGCAGCAGCTATTGGTTCAAGCGCATAAATTTGAATTTCCTGTGCACAAACCGTATCGGCTGTTAACGCCTGCTCAACAAGAAATACTGTGGGAAGGCAACTCTTATTTTACTGGACTTCGAGAATTCTTTAAATTCTTAGAAAGTCAAACCTATAAAATACAGTACCGTGTGATGCTATCTAGGTATAGAGGAAAGACGCTATGCCAAGAATGTCAGGGTACACGACTAAGAGGTGATGCAAGTTATGTTAAATTCCATGGCAAATCACTTCAAGAGGTGGTCCTTATGCCGGTAAGTAAATTGCATGGATTTTTTGAAGAAGCACAAGAAACTATCCCAACAAACAATGTACTTAAGCGCCTACTTCCAGAGATCATTCAGCGCATCCGATTTCTAAATGAAGTTGGTTTGGGTTACCTTACCCTGAATCGTTCCACCAATACCTTATCTGGGGGTGAATCACAACGAATTCATTTAGCGACTTCTTTAGGTTCAAGCCTTGTTGGTTCTACCTATGTGTTAGATGAACCATCGATTGGACTTCATCCAAGAGATACTAAAAACCTCATTCGAGTTTTAAATTCGTTAAAGGAAATTGGAAATACGCTCGTAATTGTTGAACACGAAGAAGAAGTCATTAAATCCGCCGATCACCTAATTGATATAGGTCCTTATGCGGGAGAGAACGGCGGAACGGTTGTATTTCAGGGGGATTTATCCGCATTTAAAAAGACTAAGGGTTTAACGGCAAACTATTTTAATGGCACAACGCGTATTCAAAGTCCAAGTACGCGCAGAAAAGCGAGTTATTCGATACGCTTGAGTAATGCCAATCTCCACAACCTAAAAGATGTTCACATCGAAATACCGCTTCGCCAATTGGTATGTGTATCTGGGGTGTCTGGATCCGGAAAATCTACGCTTCTTAAAATCTTGTGTTATCCTGCCATAAAGCAAGCATTATTCGACGCTAAAAACACCTTGTATCGTGGGTGCACCTTATCCGGAGATATTAATAAAATTAAGGAAATCGAACTCATTGATCAAAATCCGATTGGAAAAAGCTCACGAAGTAATCCAATTACCTACCTCAAAATCTTCGATGAAATTCGTGACCTCTATGCACGGCAGCCTTTGGCTAAAAATCGAAACTACAAACCTGGGTTCTTTAGCTTCAATGTGGAAGGCGGACGCTGTGATGCATGTGACGGCGAAGGTATTGTTACCATAGGCATGCAATTCATGGCAGATATTCAACTTACATGCGAGACCTGTCAAGGAACTCGATTCAAGGAAGAAACCTTGGAAATCATGTATCGTCAAAAATCCATTGCGGATTTATTGGAAATGACCTTAGACGATCTTTCCTCTTTTTTTCATGAAAGTTCTGATAAGAAGGAAAAGCACATCGCTTCCATGATACAACCTTTGTTGGACGTTGGGTTAGGGTATTTACGAGCAGGACAAGCATCCAGTACCCTTTCAGGCGGTGAAGCACAACGAATTAAACTCGCATCGTTCTTGGCCAAAGGGAACAATCAAGCTCCTACCCTCTTCTTATTTGATGAGCCCTCAACTGGACTTCATTATTACGACATTGAAAAACTGTTACAATCCTTCCAGGCTTTAATTGCAAACGGCCACAGCATCGTAGTCATTGAACATAACCTGGATATCATCAAAACAGCAGACCATGTAATCGACATTGGTCCGGAAGGCGGTGAAGGCGGTGGAAAGATTGTATTTACAGGTACCCCAGAAGACTTGGTAACACGAACGGAAAACTACACCGGAATTGCGTTGGCAGAAAAGGGATTGAATTAGGCCGGTGAAAGAGAGAAGCTTCCATAAAGGAGACATGGAATCCTGTCTAAGTATCTTTGACAGTAATTGTCCACCCTATTTTGCATTAGAGGAGCGCGAAGCCTTTAAACATTGGTTGGTTTGCCAAGGAAAAACAATGGAAAACGCCTACAAGAACACAAGCATAGAAACGTATCGTGTGATTGAAAATGAAGCAGGCGAACTCATTGGGTGCGGAGGTTATTACTTAAACCTAGATCAAACAGAAGCACGATTTGCGTGGGGAATGATTCGAAAGGAATTGCAACATCATGGCATCGGTACTTACTTGGCACAGCAACGCATTAAAGAAATCAAACGCACCTACCCCTTGGCAGAAATCACCTTAGCAACTAGTCAACACACACACCTTTTTTATTCCCGATTGGGATTTGAAGTATTGGAGATTATTCCATCTGGATTTGCTCCGAATTTAGACAAATATGAAATGAAATTGAAGGCAAATTGAACCCATCTTAAGTTAAGCTGTAACTTTGGATGAACACAAAATAACATCTTATGAAATCATATCCGTCTATTGTTGCAATCCTTTGTATTTCCTTGTCATACTCGATCAATTACGGTCAAACGAAACCCACAGAAGAACTTCCCTACATTGAAGTGAATGGGTATGCGGAGAAAGAAGTAATTCCAAATGAAATTTACATTGGAATCACCTTACGTGAACGTATGGAAAACAAAGAAAAGGTAACTATTGATTCGCAAGAAAAACAGCTACGAGAAGCGCTTACCACATTAAGTATTCCGATATCCAACCTCTCTATTGCTGATGCCAATGCCGACTATGTCAAAGTGAGCTGGCAGAAACGTGATGTACTTACCAAAAAAGAATATCTGCTAAAGGTCGGAAATGCCACAACCGTTGGCAAGGTATTTCAAGAATTAGAAAAAATGAAAATTCAAGATGGGTCTATTGATCATGTGAGCCATTCTGCTATCGACAGTTTAAGAAAACAAGTTCGAATTGAAGCAATTAAAGCAGCCAAAGAAAAATCTGATTATTTGCTCAACGCCATTGGACAAAAAACTGGAAAGGCGTTAATTGTCAGTGAACTTGAAAACAATACAGTAACGCGTAATGATCTTTCTCGTATGCCCGCTCGAGCAACCAATAAATTGTACAGTGATTCAGTATTTGAATCAATCGATTTTGAGCCGGAAATTGAATTCCAAAAAATCAAATTGAGTTATTCAATATATACCAAGTTCACGATTCAATAAGCGGATGAACAACGGAAGTAAATTCCTTTATTACACTATTATTTTACTTTTCATTTCGTGTACTTCTGGCATTCAGAAGCCTATTGAAAAGAAAGAATCCGGTGAACGGGTAAGTACAGGACATAAAGGTGTTAAGCCAAAGGAATTTAAAAAACCCAATCCCGATAAGTCTTCAAAACTTAGCGGTGAGACAAAACATCAACAGATTAAGGGTATTCGGACATATTACCACTTAACATACAAACATCTCGTTGGCTATGATACCGTAAGCGATCATCTTCAGATTTGTAAGAACATGTTCACCTTTTTTATTGATAATCCGAATTACAAGGAACTTGAACAATTCAGAGCTGCGGGATTTCCGATGGAATTTTGGGGCACCGATATGTGTTCGTTTTTTGGTGTTCCTGAAACGAAAGTCAATCTCTTCTTAAATAAAGCAGCACGCCTAGGCTATACTACCGTTGGTTATGATGCACAGTTAATGAATGAACAAGACACTACGTCACTCATCATATCAAACCATTTGAACGTGTATTTCGACCGCCGAAGCGCGCAATCCGATATAGACCAAGTAATGAAAGAAATCAAAGGAATTAGCAATGAAGGCGGTAGTTTAGAATTTGCCTTTGTGGTTAAGGTGAAGTCTAATCGTATTCAGGAAATTGTAAGAGCGTACAAGCAATTGCAGCAACACCCCCTGGTTCGGCATCTTGAATTTATACCTGAAAGTTGCTATCCAAGAATATAATTCCTTAACTTTATTGCTAAATCAACCTCATGAAATACCTATTACCGATCCTAGTTCTCATATTCATCGCAACTGGATGCAAAAAAGAAGAAGTAAAAACCTTCACCATCGGTGAAGAAGCCTTTGGGGGAATTGTCATCCAACTGGACGAGACGAACCAACACGGATTGGTGGTAGCTAAAACGGATCAAGTGACCTTTGCCATGCATAAAAATTGGAATGATTCTAAAGCCACTGTTGAAGCCTACACAGCAGGCGGTGAAGGCTGGAGACTTCCTACAAAAACAGAATTGGAATTGATTTACAGCACAAAAGCATCATTATCTGGTTTTGATAACCGTGATTATTGGTCTTCAACGCTCGGAACAGGTACCGCTTGGTCCAAATATTTTGGAAGCACCATGGGTGGATTTACCTCCAGTCCGTGGAAAGCCCTTTCCAATTGCACCTTGTGTTCGCGAGGAGTTAAGGAATTTTAAGCATTCTCGATTTTACACTAATTTTTATTGCAGAATAGTCTAATGAAGCGTTTTAATAAACGAATTCGATAGAACTATAAAACAATTCGATACCTTCTAGGGTTTAATTGATAATACCTTTGATAAAATTCAATTAGCCATGAAAAAATCTGCTTTAATTTTTAGTCTATTGTCTACCTCCTTGTTTTTTGCACAAGGAAAATGTCCGTTCAATTTTGACTCCAA
>JBEGMB010000173.1:0-22357 GCA_041183245.1 Bacteroidota bacterium | reverse complement strand
CATGGATGAACTCGAGTTTTTATCGCAACTAAAAGAAACCTTTAATTGTGGGGTGATTCGATATACCGCATTGCAGAATAAACCCATACGTACCGTAGCACTTTGCGGGGGCGCAGGAAGTTTTCTATTACCTCAGGCAATCCAACAAAACGCTGACATTTTCATCAGTGGAGACTTCAAATACCATGAGTTTTTTGGTGCAGAAAACAAGATCATCATTGCCGATATTGGACATTATGAAAGTGAGCAATATACTTCTGCATTATTAGTTGAAATAATTAGGGAAAAATTTCCTACCTTTGCCGTCCGTTTAACTGTAAATAATACAAATCCGATAAATTTCCTTTGAATATGGCCACTGCAAGTAAAAAAGAAGTTAGCATTGCCGAGAAGCTTGATTCACTTTTTGAGCTTCAAAAAATTGACTCTGAAATTGACCGAATTCGAACAATCCGTGGGGAATTACCCCTTGAAGTTCGTGATTTAGAAGATGAAATCGGCGGCTTAGAAACGCGTGTTGGAAAAATTCAAGATGAAATTAAGGAATTGGATAATGAGATTGCAGAGCGTAAAAATGCGTCTAAAGAATCTGAAACCGCAATCACTAAATATAAAGAGCGTCAAAACAATGTTCGAAATAATCGTGAATTCGAATCATTAAGCAAGGAGATTGAATACCAAGAGTTAGAAATCAAATTGCACGAGAAACGTAGCAAAGAAGCGAAGTTAAAAATCGAAGGGAAGAAAGAAATTCTTGATGAAGCGCAAGCTCGTTTAGAGATGCGTAAATCCGATTTATCAATCAAGCAAAAAGAGCTTGACGATATTGTTAGCGAAACGCAGAAGGATGAAGATAAATTAATGAAAGCGTCTGAGGCCGCTAAAAAGAACATCGAAGAGCGATTAATCTTTGCCTACTCTCGTCTACGTAACAACGCTAAAAACGGTCTTGCTGTAGTTCAAGTGATGCGCGGATCTTGCGGTGGATGTTTTAACAAAATCCCACCTCAACGTCAATTAGACATCGTTACCAAAAAGAAAATTCTAGTGTGCGAGCACTGCGGAAGAATTTTGGTACCTGGCTCAGTTGAAGAAGAAGCTTAACGCTTAAAAATCGGCACCGTAGAACACGGCTCACCAAACATCATCGATTTAACGTAAGGTTTTAAGGCCAATACTAATTGTGTCAAGGCGTGTTCTTGGTCCAGCAATTTAGCGCAGCCTTTTACGATTACGCGTTGATCCACAAAATCCGATAACGCTAAATTATTTAGTGCCTTGCGAATTAGATAGTGTTCCATGGCTACTTCATTTCCAGAAATAACATCCGTGGTATGTTCCGATAAGGCTGCTGTAACTAGCATGTAGGCCCAGGTTGGAATGATCGCATCGGTAGAACAATGGATGCGCACCGGTTTATTTGCATAGATTGACCAATCGGTTTCTTTAATCCAGGATCTGAATTCTTTTTCTTTCAGCACAAACCCTTGCCAAAGTTGTTCACTTAAATCCAAGCTCACGGGAGCTTCGTTGGGTAAGAAATCTTCCAAATCCAATTGAATTAGGCCGCTTTCTTTTACTTTGTTCCGAATGGGTTCCATGCTACAAAAATACGCAATGTTGTGCCTTGTGTGAATTCCGCGATAAAAAACAAAAAAAGGCCTTAGCAAAGAAATATCGTATATTCGTACATACGCAATGAACTAGCTCCTATACACCCTATTTGGATGTATAAGCGAAGATTTGTAGCTTGTATAAGCTAGTTATAGGTAACAAAACACGAATTAACGTTTAAAAATAAGGCGGAACCGAAAAGCCTCAACAGAGTAGGAGTAATTAATTTATAATATCTTATGAAAAATTTATTGTTATTTATTATCATTTCATCTTTTTTAACAACGGGCTGTAAAAAATACAGTGATGGAGGTTTGGTGAGCAAGGCTGATAAAAGATTAAGTGCACATACTTGGAAATTAGAAAAATATCTAAGGAATGGAAACGATGAAACTAGTCAGCTTCTAATCAGCAATTTCACAGAAAACTTTGCCGAAAATGGTACAATTACAAGAAGCTATACTGATCCTAATGGTGATCCGTTCAGTGAGTCCGGTAATTGGTCGTTTGACAATGACAAAATGCAAATTAATTTAACTGGAGTTGGAAGTATTGAACTAACTAATCAGACGAGTACTGTTTCGTCTTCTGATTACAATATAATTCGATTGAAAAAAGATGAATTGTGGTATTATTATGAAAATGGTGGTTCACGACATGAGTTTCATCTGATCAAATAGAATACCTATAACAGCAAATAAAAGCAAGCGGCCAACGTGCATTCGTGTTAGCCGCCTGCTCCTATTTGCAGAACGTTAAGGGCAAGCTTGGAAAAAATTCGTGTATTTTTTCAGATCTAAAATAAAGTGTAAAATGAAAAACATATCGCTGCTTATATTTTTATTATTACTCAGTTTAAAATTGTTCAGCCAAAATTTCCCTTGGCAACGACCGCTTAAAATAGCATGGTCTAATGATGGGATTACGTTTGGTGCTCCAATTGTTTTTCAAGATTCTTCCGGGGTACCATCCGTAATAAGGTGGAAAGGCGATACATTAATTTGTGCTTTCCAATGGTTCAGAATGCCTAATCCTTCTCCAACCTGGGATAGAGTGGCAGTTAAGTTTTCATACAACAATGGAATAACCTGGACGCAACCAACCCCTATTGTTGTAAATGGACTTCCTCCAAATTATCAAAGACCTTTTGACCCAACCCTTGTTGTTTTTAATAATGATAGCATCCGTATTTATTTCTCTTCAAGTGACGGATTTCCAATTGGAGGTTTAGATTCAACCGTAAACACTTACTCAGCAAAAAGTAGTGATGGCATTAATTATTCATTTGAACCTAATGCAAGAGTTGATGAGTTGAACAACAGAGCTATTGATCCTGCAGTTATCTACTTCAATAATTCCTATCATTATTTAGCTCCAATAGGCAGCCCGCAGCAAGGAGCCTATCATTATGTTTCTCCAAACGGACTTAATTTTATGAAAGTGCCGGATATTCCATCCAACAATAACCATAACTGGACAGGCAATTATATGATTAATGATACCAATGACCTTCGTTTTTATGGATCGGGAAGCACCGGAGTTTGGTTTAATTCAACTTCTAATGGAGGAGTTTGGAATGGGTATGTAAATACAAATATTCAGGGTGGCGATCCAAGTACTTTAAAACTATCAGCTTCTAACTATCTATTGATATTTGTTGGCAATCCATATTCAACCGGTATTAACGATGTGGAATTCAAGAATGAAAGCATAGTTATTTATCCAAACCCAGTGAACGGGCAAATTAATGTAAAAGCGGTTGCTTCATTATTTGGTTCTGATTACACTGTTTATGACAACACAGGAAAATTAGTTTTAACAGGGCAAATAATTTCTGAAAATACTACCATTGAATTAGGTAATTTATCGGGTGGTTTTTATTTATTCAGTGTTGGAGAGAATTTGAAACAGACATTTAAAGTGATTAAGGAATAAGCCAGCCCTTCACAGCGTGTAAGCGAAATCCCGAATCGTTCCTCTCGGCCCATCGTGTACACGCCAACCCTTATAAGAACCGACACAAAACATGTAACCAAGCTTTACGCCATCTGCAAATGGTTACCCCCATTAAAACAAACCTATTACCAACTATGAACCACTGGGCTGAGTTGAACAACGCGCTACACAAAACGTTTGTATTTAACACGTTCCAAGAAGCAATAGACTGGATGGTAAAGGCACGTGTTCACATTGAACAATTGAACCATCACCCAAAATGGACCAACGTGTACAATACCGTAACGGTCGAGTTAAGTACACATGACGAAGGAAATATTGTTACCGAAAAAGACCGGAAATTAGCGCAGCTATTAGATTCTATCTAACGACAACCTGCTCGGCCCCCTAGGATTCAGCCATTCTGTCATACAATTTAAAAAGGCACAAGCCTTGTAAGATTCGCCCCGTGAAACATGAACATTTTGATCATCGCATTTGGCCTTATGCCCTTCCGGGTGCCTTTATCCTTGCCATCCTTTGGTTAATTCAATGGGCACAGCATTTATTTGCCCAGCCATTTTATAAATTCGGCATTTTACCAAGAACCGTAGAAGGCTTGAAAGGGATCCTGTTTATGCCGCTAATTCATGACAAATTCGATATCAACCACCTGTTTAACAACTCTGTCGCGTTTTTATTACTTTCTACCCTCCTCGCCTATTCCTACCGAAAAGTTTTTCTTCCCGTATTACTGATCAGTTGGATTTCTTGTGGCGCCCTTTTATGGGGTTTTGCAGAGAATCACGGTTCCTATCACATCGGCATTAGTGGCGTAATTTACTCCTTGTTTTCTTTTCTTTTTGTATCGGGTATTATTCGCCGCTATTTTCCACTTCCAGCCTTATCGTTTTTGGTGGTCTTTCTTTACGGCAGTTTAATTTGGGGGATTTTTCCACTCGACCAACACATTTCATGGGAAGGACATCTCGCTGGTTTTGTGAGTGGAATTATCCTCGCGGTTGTGTTTCGCAAGCAGGGACCAATTCGTCCGAAATATCAATATGAAGTGGAGCGTGATTTAGGCATTGATCCCCCAGACTTAGAAGGTGAATGGTTGCGCCGCATGCAGGAACAAGAAGAAAAATCAGACCCGCTAATCATTACGTATCAGTACATTCCTAAACATGCTGAACCCGTAGCTACACCTCCGGACGTTCATACGCAATCAAACACGCCGTCCCAGGACCAAGTGCCCTCGGATCCGAACCAAGAAAATCAAGAGTAACCAAGGCCCCTGTTTGCATGTGAATTTGTTCTCCTGTTAACCAAGTCAAGAATTCTGACATGCCGTCATTGTGCCCAATAAATAGCCTATGATCTTGCGCCTCGTTTGAAAGGATCATTTTCCATTGGTCAAGGGTAGCCAAGTAAAGCTCCTCTAAATAGGTGATCGGAATCAAGGGATTACAGGCCCTCGCTGTTTCTCGTGTGCGTTGCGCCGTAGAGCAGCGAATTGAGGTGATTGGAAGTGATTGCATTAATTCCTTAAGTTCCGCCACTTGGTTGATTCCTTTCGGTGCTAAGCGCCGATCGATATCTTTACCGCTCAATGCATGCCGCTCCGTTTTTGCATGCCTTAAAAAATAACACCTCATAGGCTTTGGTTTTTCAATAAGCGCTCATTGAGCAGTTTCAAATGCGGTATATTCAAATGATTTTCCAACAAGACCAAATGATCCATCCGATGCGCATCCGTTCCCACGAAATCCACGGTAAATTGATCCAACATCCGCTCAGCTTGTTTTTTTACCTCCGGACCATAATGTCCCGTTAAGGAATTCAAGTTGAGTTGAATGTTCACCCCCATCGCACGGTATGTTTCCGCGGAGGTTAAAGAGCCATGAAAATAAACGTAGCGTTCAAAATGTGCTAAAATTGGGGTGTATCCCTTGTCTATGATTCGTTGAAAGGTTTCTATCTCGAATACCGGTGCATTCACAAAACTGAATTCAACCAAGACATAGCGCTGAGCGCCAAAACATAAGAGCGGGGTATTTTCTAAGCGTTCAAGAAATTGATCATCCAAATAATATTCTGCTGCCAACTCCACCCGGATCGTCAAGCCTGCTGCACCCATTGCTTGTTTAAGCTCCAAAAATCGAAGCGCAAGGTCGGCTTCAGTATTCGGGTACATATCCATTTTGATATGTGGTGTAATAATGCATTTTTGATAGCCAAGCTCCTGCATTTTACTTAACATGGCAAGCGATTCTTCCATGGTGCGTGCGCCATCATCCACGCCAGGTAAAAAATGGCTATGCATGTCGGTATTGAACCATGATAAACTCAAGGGAGCTTGTATATTCTGCGCCTCAGGCTTAGAAAAAATACGCGACAACCAGCCCATTAGCCGTACATTTTCTTGTAATAGTCTAAGTATGCTCCCGAAGTCACATGCGCAATCCAATCTGGATTATTCAAGTACCAATCTATGGTTTTGGATAAGCCCTCTTCAAAGGTAATCGAGGGTTTCCAACCGATTTCTTCTTCCAATTTTGACGCATCAATCGCGTACCGCATGTCGTGCCCGGCACGGTCTTTAACAAAACGAATCAAGCCGCGCGAACTGCCTTCGGCACGGTCAAGTTTCACATCCATTAAGTCACACAAGCGATGCACTAAATCTAGGTTAGTCCATTCGTTAAGGCCCCCAACGTTATAGGATTCCCCGAGTTTTCCTTTGTGAAAAATTGCATCAATGGCTGCTGCATGGTCTTCCACCCATAACCAATCTCGGACATTAGATCCTGCACCATACACCGGAAGTTCTTTTCCATGAACGATGTTATTGATCATGAGCGGAATCAGTTTCTCTGGAAAGTGATGACTGCCGTAATTGTTTGAACAATTCGACATTTTAATGGGCATACCGTAGGTGTGAAAATAAGCCATCACAAAATGATCAGACGCCGCCTTTGAAGCTGAATACGGACTGCGTGGGTCGTAGGGAGTTTCTTCGGTAAAATACCCCGTTTCCCCTAAACTTCCATACACCTCATCGGTAGAAACATGATGGAACACGTGATTTGATAAATCTGCACCCCAAAAGGTACGTGCTGCTTCTAACACATTGACTGTTCCCAGTACATTTGTTTTGACAAATTCTAAAGGCCCTTCAATGGAGCGATCCACATGAGATTCCGCAGCTAAATGAATTACATCTGTAATTTGATAGGTTTCAAACACCGAGCGAACGGAATCTAAGTCCTGAATATCAACCTTTACGAATTGATAATTGGGTAAATCCGCTACGTCACTTAGATTTTCCAAATTCCCGGCATACGTCAACTTATCTAGGTTGATCACTTGATACATGGGATAGGTGGTCAACAACCGACGTACTACGTGGGATCCAATGAACCCAGCGCCTCCTGTAACTAAAATTCGTTTTTGAAACTCCATCACAAACTCCAATAAACTAGGGAATTAATTTTCCCTTTATAGATTCCTTTAACATCAATGAATACTCCTTGACCGTCCTTCAATAAGCCCTTGAAATACGATTCATCTAAGTCCGCATATTCGCGGTGGTTAACTGCAACGATAATGGCATCATATTGGGTTCCGGGTTGTTCAATAAGTCCAACGCCATATTCATGCATCATTTCTTCTGAAGACGCATGTGGGTCAACCAAATCAACCGACATCTGAAAGGATTTTAATTCATTTACGATGTCAATCACTTTCGAATTTCGAATATCCGATACATCTTCTTTAAAGGTAGTACCCATAATTAAGGCCCGCGCTTCTTGAATAATTTTCCCTTGTGCAATGACACGTTTTACCGCTTGTTTAGCGATGTAAAAACCCATGGAGTCATTCACGTAACGTCCACTGGTAATCACTTTCGAATGGTATCCTGCTTGTTGCGCGCGGTGGGTTAAGTAATATGGATCTACGCCGATGCAATGTCCACCCACTAAGCCTGGTGAAAATTTCAAGAAGTTCCACTTCGTACCTGCCGCTTCTAACACATCGTAGGTGTTTATATTTAGCTTATTGAAAATGATCGATAACTCATTGATAAGGGCAATGTTTACGTCTCGTTGCGTGTTTTCAATAATTTTTGCCGCTTCAGCTACTTTAATGGTTGGCGCACGGTGCACCCCCGCATCCACGACCATTTCATATACTTGAGCAACCGCTTCGAGTGCTGCCGGTGTAGATCCTGAAACCACTTTAACCACGTTTTGCAGGGTATGCACTTTATCCCCTGGATTAATTCGTTCCGGAGAGTACCCCACGAAAAAATCTTCATTGTATTTCAATCCGGAGACCTTTTCTAAGATGGGGATGCAATCTTCTTCGGTACAACCCGGGTAAACCGTAGATTCGAACACTACACAATCTCCTTTTTTCAAGGTTTTAGCAACGGATTCTGTAGCGGAAAGTAGCGGTTTAAGGTCTGGAAGATTGGAATCGTCAATGGGTGTGGGTACGGCAACAATGTAGAATGATACCGAATCGAGGTCCGAGAGCTGATTCGTGAACTTAATGTCGCATCCCTTAAACGCTTCCGAATCCAACTCATTGCTTGGGTCGATGCCGCGATTCATTAAGGCAATACGATCTGCATTGATATCAAATCCAACCACTTTTAGTTTACGCGCAAAGGCTAAGGCAATTGGTAAGCCAACATATCCTAACCCAATTACCGCAAGGGAATCTTTCTTGGTTAGCAACTGTTCAATATTTAAATTACTCATGGTCATTTCCTTGTATAATTGCCTGTTCGTCTCTTACCTTATAAATTCGTTCAATGATATCAACCACTTTTAACCCTTCGAGGGCATTGGTAGTAGCAGAAGTTCTACCTTTCAAGGTATCTATTACATTACCAATCACATAATTATGATTCGCTGCGGATCCTTTGTAGGCCCCATAATCGTTTGCGGGGTTTGATGCATTCAAGGTAGGCATTTCGTAATCCTTTACATTACAAACTTCTACTTCATTCATGTATTGTCCGCCGATTTTTACACTTCCTTTGCTACCAACAATCGTTAAGGAACTCTCTAGGTTTTGATTAGCAACTGAGGTAGAATAATTTATGCAACCCATACCGCCATTTAAAAACTTAAAACTCACAAAGCCAGAATCTTCAAAATCCGTTGAATCCTTATGATTGAAATCGGCAAACTTTCCCTGGATTTGATCAATATCTCCAAAGAGCCAATACATAATGTCTATAAAATGTGAGAACTGGGTGAAAAGTGTACCTCCATCCAAATCGCTCGTACCTTTCCAACCTCCTTGCTTGTAATAGCGTTCATCGCGATTCCAATAACAATTTACTTGCACCATAAAGATATCTCCCAATATCCCATCTTCTACGACCGATTTAATCCATTCTGAAGGCGGAGAATACCTGTTTTGCATGACACAAAACACCTGGCGATTCATTTGTAAGGCCGTGTAAATAACTCGTTCACAACTCTCCTTGGTAAGTCCCATGGGCTTTTCAACCACTACGTGTTTGCCTGCCTTTAACGCAGCAATTGCCTGTTCTGCATGCAATCCGTTCGGGGTACAAATATTTACGACATCAAAATCCAACCCTGAATTTAATAATTCCTCTATGGTATTAAGGTGTGGAACAGCGTAGGCTGTGGTATCGCATGCTTCCATCGACCGAACATCACACATGGCTACCAATTCGGCTTCTGCATCACGCTGGATCATTTCTGCATGGCGCTTTCCAATATGACCAGCACCGACCACGGCAAATTTTATTTTTTCTTTATTATTCATTATGAAATACGTTGTACTTGTTCATTTAATAGTTCGTATACCTGATTAGTCTCTGGACAGATAGCGCGGTTGGTTTCATCAAACTGCAAGCGATGTCCGTATTCGCTCACCCAACCAATTTGGCGACCTGGATTGCCAACAATTAAGGCATACGGTTTAACCGCTTTAGTTACCACAGTGCCTGCGCCGATTAAGGAAAAAGCGCCAATTTCATTACCGCACACTACCGTGGCATTGGCTCCAATACTCGCTCCCTTCCTTACGAGCGTTTGTGCATACTGATCTTTTCGAATCACATGACTTCTAGGGTTTATCACATTGGTGAATACCATGGAAGGCCCAAGAAACACATCATCTTCGCAAATCACACCGGTATAGATAGATACATTATTTTGGACTTTGACATTTTTCCCAAGCACAACCCCAGGGGATACCACTACATTTTGCCCAATATTACACCCTTCACCAAGATGTGAATTAGTCATAATGTGAGAAAAATGCCAAATTTTCACTCCTTTTTCAATGTGACATCCCGCATCCACTACGGCTGTTTCATGTGCAAAATAATCCATCATTTTTGAATGTAATCGTCAAAATTCTTGTGTTCCATTGCATAGAGTTCTTCCGTGCTCAATTGCTTAAAATATGCATACGTTAAGGCTAATCCTTCTGCCCTTCCTACCTTAGGTTTCCAACCTAATAAGGATGTGGCCAATGAAATATCTGGCCTTCGTTGTTTAGGATCGTCAACGGGCAAGGGTTCAAAAACGATTTTTTGATCGGTTTTCGTAAGTTGGACAATTTCTTCTGCAAAATCTAAAATGGTAATCTCGTCCGGATTCCCAAGATTCACAGGCTGGGCATAGTCACTCATTAACAAGCGATAAATACCCTCCACCAAATCATCCACATAGCAAAAAGAACGTGTTTGGGATCCATCACCAAAGACGGTTAGGTCCTCACCTCGCAAGGCTTGACCAATGAATGCGGGTAAAACACGTCCGTCATTTAATCTCATTCTTGGACCATAGGTATTGAAAATACGGGCAATTCGGGTCTCAAGGCCATGAAAGGTATGATAGGCCATGGTCATAGCTTCTTGAAAACGCTTTGCTTCATCGTATACTCCTCTAGGTCCAACTGGATTCACATTACCCCAATACGATTCAGTTTGGGGATGAACCTCGGGATCGCCATAGACTTCGGAGGTAGAGGCGATCAGAATGCGTGCATTTTTTTCTTTAGCCAAGCCCAAACAATGGTGAACTCCTAAGGATCCAACCTTTAAGGTTTGAATTGGAATCTTTAAATAATCGATAGGGCTTGCTGGAGATGCAAAATGTAGGATGTAATGTAATTCACCCGGGATATGAATAAATTTAGAGACATCTTGGCGATAGAATTCAAAGTCTGCCAAGGGCAGCAAATGTTCAATATTCGCCATTCTCCCTGTGATTAAATTATCCATTCCAATCACATGAAATCCTTCACGTATGAAGCGATCACACAAATGCGAGCCTAAAAATCCAGCCGCACCGGTAATCAATATGCGTTGCTTAGTTTTCATCTTCCAATACTAAAATAATCAAATCCTTCCGCCTTTAATTCTTCCGGATCAAAGATGTTGCGGCCATCAAAAATCACATGTTGACTCATGTGCTTGCGCATAATGGAAAAGTCAGGACTTCTAAATACCGACCATTCTGTACAAATGATTAACCCATCCATCGCTTCCAAGGCTTGATAAGGATTTTTTGCATAGTGTAAGCGATCGCCAAATTGTGTTGCTACGTTATCCATTGCTTCAGGATCATACACGGTTACGGATGCACCGGCATCCAAAAGCGCTTGTATCAAATATAAGGCAGGAGCCTCTCGGATGTCGTCCGTATCTGGCTTAAAACTTAAACCCCATATCGCAAGCTTTTTCTTAGTAAGATCTTGTTGAAAATACGTTTTAATTTTCGGAAGTAAGATGGTCTTTTGCTCGTCGTTCACGCGCATTACAGCATCTAACAGTTGAAATTGAAAGCCTTCCATCGCTCCACTGTGATACAAGGCTTGAACATCTTTAGGAAAGCATGATCCTCCATAACCCATTCCTGGAAAAAGAAACCGTTTTCCAATACGTTCATCGGCCCCCATCCCTAAGCGAACTGCATCTACATTAGCCCCTACGCGCTCACAAAAATTTGCAATCTCATTCATGAACGTGATTTTGGTGGCTAAGAAAGCATTTGATGCATACTTCGTAAGTTCAGCGGATTTCTCATCCATAACCAGGATCGGATTTCCTTGACGAACAAAAGGTTTATACAAGGACTCCATAACCTTTACGGCTCGTTGATCAGAAGCTCCGATTACAATTCGATCCGGTTTCATAAAATCTGTTACCGCAAAACCTTCTCGTAAAAATTCAGGGTTTGACACCACGCTAAACTCAACCGTTGCATGCTTTGCAATACGTTCTCTTACTAAATCAGCCGTACCCACAGGAACTGTACTTTTATCAACAATCACTACGTATTGATTCAATAAAGGTCCGAGTTCATCGGCAACATTCAAAATATACTTTAGGTCGGCTTGACCGTCTGCTCCTGGCGGTGTAGGCAAGGCTAAAAAGATCAGCTCCGCTCCATCAATTCCCTCGGTTAGCGTTGACGTGAAATGTAGCCTTCCATCACCGAGGTTTCGTTCAATTAAAACCGAAAGATTCGGTTCATAAATGGGTGTTATTCCTTGTTTTAAGGCTGCAATTTTAGCTTCATCGATGTCTACGCAAGTAACCATATTTCCTGTTTCAGCCAAACATGTGCCTGTAACAAGACCTACATATCCTGTTCCAATAACGGCTATTCTCATAATTGCTTAAAAAAGGATTGAACAGTGGAAACAATGTAATCGCGTTGATCTTGTTTCATTTCTGTATGCATGGGTAAACTAATTACACGTTCCGTGAGATAGTCGGTAACCGGCAAGTCCAAGGATTCGCAACCAAATGCGCTAAACATGAGCTGACGATGTGCTGGAATCGGATAATAAATCATACTTGGGATGTCCCGTTCTGATAAATAATCATGAAGTCGGTCGCGAAGTTCAGGCAATACCTGAAGGGTATACTGGTGGTAAACGTGTGTCGAATAGGCTTTTCTAACCGGAACCTGAACATTTGGTATCGATTGAAACGCGTGGTCATAAAATGCCGCTAAGTTTTGACGCGCATCATTGTAAGAATCCAGGTGCTGTAGTTTAATTCGTAATACAGCGGCTTGCACGGAATCTAACCTTGAATTACATCCCACTTGATCGTGATAATACCGCTTACTTTGACCATGATTAGCAATCATGCGAAGCCTTGACGCAAGTTCATCATCATTGGTCATCATGGCTCCACCGTCTCCAAAACACCCAAGATTTTTACTGGGAAAAAATGAGGTACATCCGATATCACCCATCGTTCCTGTTTTGGCCACCTCACCCGTTGAAAAATAATAATCACAACCAATGGCTTGCGCGTTATCTTCAATTACAAAAAGGTTATGTGCTTTAGCGATGCGCAAAATCTCCTCCATGTTTGCGGCTTGACCGTATAAGTGAACGGGTACAATCGCTTTAGTTTTAGAAGTAATTGCCAGTTCAAGCGCTGATGGGTCCATGCAGAATGTTTCTGAATCTACCTCTACAAATACAGGCGTTAACCCCAATAAGGCAATGACCTCCGTGGTTGCAATGTAGGTGAATGATGGGGTAATAACCTCATCTCCAGGCTTTAATCCAAGTCCCATCATTGCAATCTGAAGCGCATCCGTACCATTTGCACAAGGAATCACGTGCTTAACTCCTAAGTATTCAGATAATTCTGCTTGAAAATGGCCTACTTCAGGTCCATTGATAAATTGAGCATTAGTAATAACAGATTGAATCGCTGCATCTACCGAAGGTTTAATTCGCTCATATTGAGCCATCAAATCAACCATTTGAATTTTATTCATGCACTTTGTTTTGAATTACAAAAGTAGGTAAAATCATCCGTTTATTCCCTGTTAGGAAGACATGATTCCATAGTAAAAACACAGATTATTACGTATCTTTGCTTTATGTGGAAAGCTTTACTCCCTGTATTATTCATTTCATTTTTTACAAACGGTCAAGTTACACCCATCGATACGGCAGCGGATGCGCGTGTAATGGTGAGTATTCACTATGCTACCGGATGGACGGGCGGAGACTTAGTGAACCGTTACGGGTACTTAAACCTTGTGGGATTTAGTGCCGGCTATAAGTTTCGAAATAATTGGTTCGTACTCGGTGATGCAAATTTTATATTTGGAAGCGAGGTTAAGATTCCCTCTTTGCTTGATCCCCTGAAAGACTCTTTTGGAAACATTACAGACGTAAATGGCGATCCCGCTACAGTCAGTGTACTCGCGAGAGGGGTTGGCGCTACGGCACAAATTGGAAAAATATTTCCGCTGAATAAACGCAATCAAAATTCCGGCATTATGGTGCATTTGGGCGCTGGCTACCTAAATCACCGAATAAAAATTGAAACGCAAACACAAGTCGTTCCATTAATCGAATTAGATTATAAAAAAGGGTATGACCGGCTAACCACGGGGGTTAATGCCATGCAATTTTTAGGATATTCTTACATGCCTAGAAATGGGTTTTATAATTTCTATGGCGGAATTTATGCCATGGAAGGATTTACAAAAAACCGTAGAACCATCTTTTTTGATCAACCCAATGTACCTGTATCATCAAAGACCCGTTTAGATGTAATTGTTGGACTAAAATTTGGGTGGTATATTCCATTTTATTCGACCCAAAAAGACTATTATATTGAATATTAATGCGGGGATTGTATGACATTTCAATCATGTTGCTTGGACTTGGCATCTATGTAGCCAGTTTTTTCAATAAGAAAGCCAAACAACGCATTAAAACCGATGATGCTTGGAAAACCACCTTGCCCTCGGGGCCTTATGATCTTTGGATGCACTGTGCTTCATTGGGAGAATTCGACCAAGGACTCCCCGTTCTTTGGGAATTTAAATCTAAATATCCTGAGGCCAACATTCTGGTAACCTTTTTCTCTCCTTCGGGATTAAATCACTATCACAAACGAGCACATTGTGTAGACCAAGCCTGCCTTATCCCTTTAGATCGCAGAAAAAACGTACGCGATTTTCTGAACCACGTTAAGCCGAAAACTGTAGTTTTTGTTAAGTATGAGTTTTGGTTGAATTTTATTTTTGGGATTTCAAAACGGAACATACCGCTCTTTAGCATTTCAACCCTGCTTAGAAAAAATCAGTTTATATTCAACCCCTTAGGTGGACTTTTTAGAAATGCGTTAAAACGATTCACACATTTTTACGCGCAAACCGAACAAACAAAAGAGCTCTTATCCGATATTGGTATTCAAGAGGTTACGGTTAGTGGTGATACCCGTTATGACCATGTCTTAAATCAACAGCGCAATGCAATGGAAATCCAAGCGAATAATCCCGAACTAGCTCAATTACAAAAATACTGTGAAGGGAAATCCGTATTTATTCTTGGGAGCAGTTGGCTGGTTGAGGAAGAGATGGTGCACGCCATTCACCAGCGAATTCCGCTTGACCTTACCATTATTGCCCCCCATGACATATCCGAGAAACACCTGTACGAAATTGAAGCCATGTTTGGCGATGAATGCATTCGCTTGAGTGAGATTGATGGGCTTACCAGTGAAACTGTTATTCTTATTGATTGCATTGGCATATTGCATCAACTGTATCAATTAGCGAATATTGCCTTTATTGGCGGGGGATATACAGGAAAATTACACAACATTTTGGAACCTGCGGCCTATGGGATTCCGGTAGTTTTTGGACCGACGCATCATAAGTTCCCTGAAGCGGAGGAATTCATTGCTAAAGGACTTGCCAGTGAAGTAAGTACATCACAAGATTTACTCGACAAAATTCAATTATTCATGCGAAATCATGAAGTGACGAAATCGAAAATCATTGGATTTGTTCAAGAAAAATCAGGTGCCACAAAACGCATAAGCAGCCACTTATTTAGTACGCTCGCTCATTCCGATTTTCCTTCCAATTAATAAAGGATTTGTTCACTACTTTATTTCCCCCAGGGGTTGGGTAATCTCCAGTAAAATACCAGTCGCCGGTATGTCCTGGACAAGCCTTATGCAGGTTATCGACCGTTTGAAAGACAATGGTAACTTCTGATTTAACCTCTGCTGGACGCAATAACATGGCAATTCTATCTGAAATTTCTTGATCGGTAAACGGCTCATAAATGCGTTTAACCTCATTTTTAACCTCTTCCTTAGGTAAGGATAATTGATTCAAACAGGCTTGATACACCTCTTCAATGATATGATCCATGTTGCGTTCTTTCAATAAAGAAATTGCTGCCTCAAAGGCAATGAAGTCACCCATTTTCGCCATATCAATCCCGTAACAATCCGGAAAACGAATTTGTGGTGCTGAAGAGACAATTACAATGCGTTTAGGTTCCAAGCGATTCAACATACGTAAAATACTCTTTTTCAAGGTAGTACCACGAACAATGCTGTCGTCAATAACCACTATATTATCGCGATGTGGAACAATGCAACCATACGTAATGTCATAGACATGTGTGACCAAATCATCGCGAGAATCATCTTGGGTAATGAAGGTTCTCAATTTCGCATCTTTGATTGCGATTTTCTCAATCCGAGCTCTGCCTTCAATAATTTGGGTAATTGATTCTGAACTTGGATTTGGCCCTAAGGCTAAAATAGCATTTGCTTTTTCAAGGTTATGGTAATCTTCTACCCCTTTCATCATTCCATAAAATGACACTTCGGCCGTATTTGGAATAAACGAAAACACCGTATGCTCAATATCACCCTGTATGGCATCCATTACTTGAGGTACGATATTTCTACCCAAGTTTTTACGCTCTTTATAGATATCTGCATCTGACCCTCTCGAAAAATAAATACGCTCAAAAGAACATTTCTTAATGGTGAGTTGTGGTAAAATTTCTTTCTCAGAAACCTGACCCTGCTTTGGAATTAGTAAGGCGCTGCCAGGTTCTAATTCCTTTACCTGATGTTCTTTTAAATTAAATACGGTTTGAATAACCGGTCGCTCAGACGCCACCACAACAACCTCCTCATCCTCATAATAAAATGCCGGACGAATACCCGCTGGATCTCTTAGTACAAAGGCGTCACCATGACCGATTAATCCAGCCATAGCATAGCCTCCATCCCATTTATTAGCCGACTTTTGAAGTACAGAAACTAAATCTAAGTGCTCGCTAATTTTTGATGAAATCTCAGGTTTTGAAAACCCTTCAGACTTAAATTTAGCATAGAGCCGGTCATTCTCTACATCTAGAAAATGACCGATTTTTTCTAAAACGGTTACCGTATCTGACTTTTCTTTTGGATGTTGGCCTATCGCCAGTAATGAATCGAACAATTCATCGACATTCGTTAAATTGAAATTACCAGCAAGCACTAAATTCCTAGTCATCCAATTGTTTTGACGAAGAAAAGGATGACAACTTTCAATCGAATTTCGACCAAAGGTACCATATCGAAGGTGCCCCAGAAACAATTCACCCGTGAATCCAGCATGTTTCTTTAGATAAGCAACATCTTTTAATTTTTCGGGAGCCTCTGATGCAAGTTGGTTAAATCTGGAACCGATTTGTCCGAATAAATCTTGAATTGGATTTGTATCAATAGAACGTGCACGGCTGATATAACGTTCACCGGGTTGCATATCTAATTTGATGTTTGCAATGCCAGCGCCGTCCTGTCCGCGGTTGTGCTGTTTTTCCATTAATAGTTGCATTTTATTTAATCCATAAAATGCTGTCCCATACTTTTCAAGGTAAAAAGATAGGTCCTTTTTCAGGCGCAGGAGGGCGATCCCGCATTCGTGTTGTATTGCATCGCTCATCGCGCTGCGAAATTACTCAATGTCTAAGCGATTTCAACCGAATTGTTAATTAATTTGGGTAAACGTTTATAACTTAATGCCCACCCGGCTGGCAACACTTCGGTAATAATTTAACCGCTTCAGGATCCGCTTTCATATCATCTGCATCATACCCAACCCGCACCAGTGCAAGGCGAAGTTCACTCAGGCTTACTTTAGACGGTTTATAGACGCAGGTCGCGATTTTTGTTTCTAAATTTAACTCCGCATACTTGACCCCTTTTTGAAAATTCAAGGCGCTTTCAATCCGTTCTTTACAATCACCACACAAGGCGGAAGTTCTTATATAAACGGTATCGCTCTTCTGTTTTTTTTGGCCCAGCGTGATAAAAGAAATTAATAACGAGGCAATTAAAATGATTTTTTTCATGATTTTTTTTGTTTTAAACTATACGTTATTCCACCATAAACATTGATTCCGGTTATTGGACCCCAGACCATGGTGGCATCAAAGCTTGGGTCTTGCGGATCTTGGGCTGATATGATTGGATTTGCTTGTTTTATATTAAGTATATTTTCAATTCCAATATACGCTTTAATTTGCTTCCATTGATATGACACTTGTCCAAACAAGTAGGGATACCAGGGAGAAAATGCCATTCCAGTGGCGGAATGGTTATGCGGCATGCGCATTGGGCCCACAATGTTCGCCGTTAGATCCGCTTGTAAGCGCTTGTTTTTTGAGGACCACGAGGTGGTAAATAGCAAGCGATGCGTCGGGATCATCGTCTGCTGCTGCATGGTCCCATCATAAATGGATTGCACACTTAAATATTTGTAGGCCCCTCTCAAACTAAATTGTTTCGAAAGCACCCAATCAAGTTCCGCTTGGCAGGCGAGCGCAGTGGATTGATTTTCGATATATGAAAAGACAATTGCCGCTTGAGAAATATCCCGGTCTATATTTAATTGTCGTTCAAACCATGTGTAGTACGCATCCAAAGTAAGCGTCGCCTTTCGATTGAATAATTGGAATTCCGAAGCAATAGATCCACCAACATTCCATGAGATTTCAGGAAGCACTCCTTCCACAGGCAAGACCCAAAACTTATTGCTTGCCATGAGGGAATTATTCTCAATTAGAAAATTCGGAACCCTCCACCCCTTTCCTCCAGTAATGCGCAGATCGGTTTTAGGTGTCAGGGCGTATTTTGCATGAATTCGAGGCACGAAGAACCACCCAAACAAGGAATGATAATCTAACCTGACACCCGATTGAACGGAGAGGCGATTAAGCAACAGGGAGTATTCAGCAAAGGGTCCCGCAGTAAGCTCATTACGTTGGAGTATACTTATACCGGCCTGTTGTGTAATATCCAATAAAGTAGTTGACACGCCACTTTTTAGGGTATGTTTGCCATCGGTGCTTGATCGGTCATAATTAATCGAAACATAATACCGTTTTTCTTCACCGCTTGATATGCGCTGACCCCCAATGGCATTTCCTCCAAAATATCCACTGGTTCTATGCACTTTAACATGATTAATTATTCCAAGCGATTCCCCAGGATGGGAGCCAAAAAACCCTGTTTTCGCAGTGGCTTCTAGGTGTTGGTTGGTGAGTGCCATATGAAATGGAAATAAAGCGGGTGAAAAAGGAGATTGTCCAGCAAAGCGGTCATCGTAATACCCATATACTGAAAACTGGGCCTCCATTTTATCCCCATTAAACTGCCATTTATTGAGCGCAGAAACATTTTTAAATTGTGGTAAATCAAGAAATCCGTCACGGTTTTCATCAATAACGGTTTGATTAATTGCACCATTCAAGAGTAATGAAGAGGCCCAGCGTTCGTTGATTTTATGACTCATAATAGCATTCAATTCTCCCCTACCGAAGCGATTTCCGTACACATTTACTAAGAAACGTTCCGATTCGAACGGATTTTTTACACTCAAATTGATGAGGCCCGCCATAGATTCATGCCCATTTACTACCGAACCCGTTCCTTTAGAAATCTGTATGCCATCAAGCCAAATACCTGAGAAAGACTGCATACCGAATGCTGTTTCTAAGCCCCGTAGAAAAGGGACATTTTCCAATTGAAATTGGGTGTACACCCCATCAAGTCCGAGTAACTGTATTTTCCGTGCCCCGGATACCGCATCCGTTAGATTAACATCAACCGACGCATTGGTTTCAAACGATTCAGATAAATTACAACATGCGGCTCGCCGTAACTCGCCATTGCTAATTCGTTCTACTTGAGCAATGCTAATTTTTAGGGTACCGTTTCCTGCCTTTCGTTCCACCAATACTTCTGGCTGCAATTGATCACTAAACAAAACAATGGAGATTGCTCCGAAGCGGTCTTTTTCTGAAAGCAAGATGGTATCGGGCCGATACCCCGCACTGAGTATCACCAAGGTATCAGGAAATCGTTTTCCTAGATATAATTCGAACTTGCCTTCCGAATCACTAAACGTGGCCTTTTTGGCCTGTAGCAATTTGATTTTTGCGCCATTCAAGGCCAAGGTATCAGACAAATTCACCCCGCGAACAAAGCCACGCAGCTGTGCAAATGAGGGAGTCAAATGGACGACACCAAAAAGAAAAAATAAGATGTATTTAATTTTCATGAGATTTTAGATTATACGTTCAACACTATATATGTCGAATCCTATAATCTAAAACGTTGAATAACTTTCAATAAGTCGAATCCTGAAAGGGGCGGCGGTTGGGGAAAGGTAAGGTTAACTATCGGTTGACTTATAGTGCATAGAAACTCCCTGAAATGGGTGTATACGGGAAATATAAAGTAATCTGACGCTATCGATAATTTTGGAAGGAAGGTTGAATTTTCCTGATCTACTTTAAGTGCAATGATCGTGCTGTTTACCGAACAACAATCGGTTTGATCGATGCTGCAGCAGGCTGATTTTGGTTCATCTTCACAATGTGACTCAGCATATGAAAACCAAGTCGTATCGTGTGAATTCGTTTCTTTACAAGAGTGTTGAAAAACGGGGATACCAACAGTTACTAAAAAAACAACTGCGGCTAAACACCTTAAAATTAGTCTATTCAACACATGACAAAATTAACTAATTATTTCTTTAGGAGTTCTACTAAGCCATGCATTTAACAATAAGGCTCCAACAATTAAAAACGCACTCACATAGAACTCGATCGACAATATTTTATGTTCACTAAGCAATACAACGGCAAGAATCATCGTGTAAATTGGCTCCAAATTAATGGTTAGGGAAACCGTGTATGCGCCTAATTTTTTAACTAAATTAATCGCTACAATAAAGGCAAACGAGGTACACACCAAGCCGAGGAATAACAACCATAAGAGATCGTTCAATGTTAGGTAAAATAAGGCCTTAGGAGCATGGGTGAACAATAAATACAAGGAAATACCAACCCATCCTGTAGTTAATTCGTAAAAAGATAGAATGGGAGCTGGGATGGTTTGAGATAACTTTGCATTTGAAACCGAAAAAATGCCCGCGAGTAAGGCGCTTAATAAACCGATTCCTGTAGCTAATAACACATCGCCTTTAAAATCTCGCGCAATAAAAGCCACACCCGCAACCACCATTAAACTGAAAAACAATTTTTTCCACTGAAAGACTGTTTTCATAATGAGCGGCTCCAACCAAACTACATGCACTGTAGTAGTTGCAAGGCACAAAATACCTAAAGAGGCCGTAGAGATTTGAATTGCATAGTAAAAGGTTATCCAATGAAGTGCTACCACGATTCCTATTAGAACCATCGGTAAGATATGGGTTCGTTTTACAGTAAAACTCGTTTTAGTAATCCACAAATACGTCAGTAAGCCAAGGGATGCAATTAATACCCGATACCAAACAATAATGAAGGATTCTTGATGTAATAATTTACCAATTATGCCTGTAAATCCCCAGAGAAAAACAATACCATGCAATAAAAGAAACTCCTTGAGTCGTGGCATGTATTACTTAATCTTTTTCCAAGCTGTAATGGAGTTTTTGCTTTGATTCACGTAGGATGTGTCTCCGTCAGCTTCAGCTAATTTAATACACTGTTCCGCGGTTTTTATTGCCTCAGCATACAGACCTAGTTCCGCTTGAATCAATGATTTTGTTCGTAGCATCCAGTATGCTTCTGGTCTTAGCACAATTGCTTTATCAACCCATTCTAAGGCTTGTTTGTTATTGATTTTTTCGTCTAAATAGAATTTAGCAGCCGTATGATAATCATTAGCACTTGGTCCGTTCATGGTTTTTTGAATCGATGCCAATACTTTATCTTTTGTATTCATGGTGAACGGAAATTTAACCGACACATGGTCCCAAGTGATAAATAATTCCGCACCACTGTTTTCCAATTGATCTAAACCGATGGTTAAATTTTCAGTAAGGTCAGCGCGCGAACTAACAGGTGCAGTAAGTTCCAGTGCAACCTTTGTTTGTTCCCAAACCGGCGGCAAACCCCAATTCCCGAACTCGGTGTAAAAGGCTAACTTCCACGAAGTTTTTCCGGGCATTGCGAAGAGTGCATAAGTACCTGCCGGCAAGGTGTCTTTACCAAAAAACAAGGCATCGGAAGTTGTGAATTTAGTGTTCTCATTTGCCCCAAGCCTCCAATATGCATCAAAAGGAATTAAATCACCGAAAATTGTTCGACCATTTACTGCGGGTCGCGAATAACTAATGGTGATATCGGTTAGGCCTACTCGTTGTTCAAGCTTACAGGCAGGACTTGCCTTTGGCGCGTTAATTTGTGCAAACACACCTGATAACCCGATGCTTAACATGCTTAAAAAAAGTATTTTTTTCATCTTTTTATGTTGTTTTAATTAATTGACTTACTTCCGTGAATTCCTGTTCAGTTGCGCGCTCAAACCCTTGTTGAAGCAGGGTGAACACTTCAGATTCTCGGTTGCTCCCCCATTGTTTCTTTGCCTTGTGGAAACCCCACCCGCTTGTTTTTTGTTGACCAATGAGCAATACCCCATGTTCTTCACCTAAATAGCCAAAAATACGTTCGGTTT
>JBEGMB010000172.1:0-3602 GCA_041183245.1 Bacteroidota bacterium | reverse complement strand
CTTTAAGGATGCTCCAATAAATACGAGCTACGAACCCTTTGTTGATATTGTTTTTTTGTTGGTGAGGGCAGCGATTCGGACCACTTAATTTACCACAACCGTGGTTGTGACAAAACCAAGTGCAATGGTCTTTCATGCACGAACTTGGATTCATTGAAACACTTTTTTGTCCAAAAAGGGTTACGGTATTTAATGTGGAAGGTCTGTTTAATTCATTCACACAAACAACCAGTAAAAACGGAGCAAGTAATAAACTAGTATAAACTATTATCCGCTTCATTCGAATTAAAACTGAACATGGAAATGGTCGTCGTGGCGGACGCTATGACAACCGGCCTCAGTGTAACCTCCAGAAAGCTTAAAACGCTGGATTAGGTGACGTTCAATTAGGATTTTTCCTGTTGATCGTTTTTTTACCAAACGCACTAATGCCGCTGAATTATCTTCGTTTAATTGATAGTTATTTTTTGGTAATGTGTGATGCATGAATGAATATTTCCAATTTGATTTTTCACAATAGCAAGGTGTACACGATTCATTGGGTAAAGGATCAACTGAACTCCCATAGCCAATCGCGGTCGGTGTTAAATTTGATGGAGCACCAGTATCATCATTATATACAAATGCAATATCTGCTTTGTCCCCATTGTGCGATAGATGGGGTGCTAATCCTTCTAGAACAGGTATGTTCTTTTTTCCTTTTATGTTTATCCTGAAGGGGTAGTTACAGTCCATATATTTAACTTGCAAGCCAGGGTGTTTTTGGGCGAATTCATCGGCAATCACCGTCATCTTCTCTTTTCCTTCCACGGTAATATAATTTCTCATGAATATGGCAGTCCAATACGTCACCGGTACCAAGTTTCCCGATTTGGACATCGGTAGTCGTGTTTTCCCATCCATTCCTGCGAGGAAAGGAATAAGTAATAGATTAAAAATCATGTAAAAGGCCATAAAACCGAAAACATTGATGGCGCGTTTAGCCCAAGAATTTTCAATTTTCTTTTTGAAAAAGGAAAACAACAGCAACCACAGCAGAAGAATTATGCCTCCCACTTGGGAAAGAATGGTTAAGATGGCAAAGAGGAGTATAATACCGAGGATGTTGAGGATTTTCATATGCTCTTATTTTATGGCTACCAAGTAACACTTTTTAAGGAACAATAGGCGTTTCTTCTGTAAGATTTCAAAGACTTCAGGTGAAACCGTAAAACAACCGTCACTGTTGCCTGTGCATCCCTGCTCGCTTACGTATCTTGCCGTGTGAATAACTACTCCGCGATCAATGGCCTTGTTGTTAGATTCTTCTAATCCATTAATTGGGAATTTTCTACCCTTGTGTTCACACATATTGCTTTGCGTGTAGTTTTCGCAACGGCATGTATGTTTTTTGCCTGGGTTCATATTTCGCTCGGGATAAATTCGATAAATGCCCAAAGAACTTTGATTACTGCTTTCCACATTCGAAAACCTTCGCGGCGCTAAGTAGGAGCTGAATGATGCAGATTTTTTACCATGTGCTGTGTAAGAAGTTGCAATAACTTCCCCTTTATCAACCACCCATAACCTTCTTTTTTTTGCCGATTTAGCGAAATCTACATAAATCACAAACTTGTTCTCTAAGTTGTATTCTGAATAATACGAGGATTTAATAAATTTTTCAGGCAAAGGCGCTTTATAAAATTTACCTGTTAGGGGTTCTTCTTCACTAAAGAATATCCATAGGAATAGTATGGTAACTAGGGCAATAAGTAAAGGAATGCCCTTTTTCATGGCATTATTACAATGGGACAGCCATTATCTACAGCATTATAAATCTCATCAATTTCAGGATTCGTGAGCGCAATGCAACCCAAGGTCCAATCGTTCCATCGGTGAAATTTACCTACCCATCCGTATTTTTGTCCGTGAATTAATACATCACAGCCATAGCCAACATCTATTCCTTTGTGAAAGGCGCTCCATGTTCGTTTCGTAATTCGGAACTGTCCTTCGGGGGTAAGGTTGTCACCACATTTTTTTTTTGCATCCAATCCTTTTTTGCTGATGGAGACAGAATAACTGGCAATAATTTTACCGTGGTAGTACAAGTTAAGAACGTGATCGGCTTTATAGACCATGATCTTATCAGCTTTTTGTCCCGGAGTTAATTGCTGTTCGGGGAGAAAATAATATCCAACTAACGTAAGTAATGATGTAACCCCAAAAATCCTAAATATTCGCCTCATGAATTTATAACCGACGTATTCAGGTATTGTTACAAAATCAATTCATCTAATATAGTAGGTGCTTTTTACTAGAATTTTTCCACCCTGCATCTGATTTATAATCTGCAAAATAGATTACTAAATCTGCGTCTGATTTGTAGGTGCAGAAGTAAATGGGAAATTTTGCATCAGATTTGTAACTTGTAAAATACCATAGGCCATTATTTCCAGTAGCATCTGATTTGTAATCACATTTATAAACTACTAAATCAGCATCTGATTTGTAGGAGGCTACATAAACCTTAACTTTCGCATCTGATTTGTACTCTACCGAATAGACTGTTTGAGTAAACGCATTTAAGGAAAGGAAAAGGGAAAGCGAAAAAAATAATGTTTTCATATTCTTTTATTTAAGGTTAAAGTTAGCAAAAACAATGCTAATAAATCTAATTCTTATACATTAAGAAATAAATTCTAGGTAATTAGCTGCATTACCAATGTTATTTTTAATTTTTCTGTTCGTAGAACCATTATGGAAAATAATAATGTAATACAATTTGCACAGGCTGCCTATGAGCATGGACGTGCCAAAAAAATCTTTGACAGCTTCCTTCTTGGAGGTATTTTAGACGGAGTCATTACGATCATTTTATTGGTTGTTGATTTTTATCAAATCCCTTATGTTTTTAGTGGTATTTTACCTTATCTGGTTAATGCGGGTTTTGTCCTATTGCCGGCAATAGGAACCGGAACTCTGGTGTCATGGTTTCAACTTAAAAAGACAAAGGAAGCTTTTGAATCCGCTCAGCTGGTGATGCTTGAGGACATCTATCAACGGCTAAAGGAGTCTAACTAAAACGAGAATTGTCCATAAAAAAAGCACCTCATGGGTGCTTTTTTTTTATTCTTGCCATCGGTTTGGCTGATAGTTTTTTTCCAATCGGGCCACGGTTCTTCGATAGCGCATAGCCAAACGGTCTTTGGGAATACCTAATTCCCTAGAAATTTCTTCGTATTTCATTCCCTTTTCATGCTTTAAGCGGACTAACTGTTGATCCATAGGTTTTTCATGGGAAAGCAATTCGTTGTATTGATTCCACTGGTCAGTATGCAACTCCTCGTAGTTAGCTTCAGAAGGGTCTTCACAGATGTTGAAATAAGACAAGTCTTCAACGGAATGCACTTTGTTTCGTTGTTTTTTGCGAAAGGAGTCGGTTAAGTGGTTCTTAATTAACCGATAAAGCCATGCGCCCATAGCCCCTTTGCTATGCGTGTGTTTGAGGTTTTTTAGCAGGATTTTTTCAATGATTTCTTGTTGTACTTCGTTTCGGTCTTGCGGTTTTACCCAACTGGTAAAATGAATTCTTAGCATTTGACCACACATAAAATGAATAG
>JBEGMB010000171.1:0-11505 GCA_041183245.1 Bacteroidota bacterium | reverse complement strand
TCTTCGGGCAGGACCTGTCTGTAAGTCACCTTGAATAAGTAAGTTAGCAATTGTTTTATCTATAATAGGTTTAAATAAATCTGCAGGTAAATCTTTCGTTTCAGCAAGGCTCAATCCGCTTTTCATAGTATAATACCCAAAATTATTAATGAACACTGCCGCAACATGTGCAGTAAATCGTGCCTCCTCTGTTGTTTCCGTGTAAGATAAATTAAAATCAGTTAAAAATCTTAGCCCACATGTGCGAGCATTAAAAGGGAATTCGCATAGAAAGGGGACTTCGTCGAAGCTTGGTATTGAATTGATTTGAATTGTCTGTAACGGATAAATGATACCTGAAGTCTTGTGGGTACTTTGCTTTAAGCTATACAACCCTGCACATATAAAAGTTGGAACAGCTGGGTCTATGGTTTGTATGATGTGGTCAATGTTTCGGTCTTGAACACAAATCAAATAGCAGTCAACGGATTGGCTTTCCAAGGGTTGGATGTTAAACTTCTCGGAAAATATGCTGCTTGCTTCGGGCGTCCTTCCTTTAACAAATAACTCAACCGAAGGAAAACTATTCAGATTTTTAGCCCAAAAGTTGGCAACATTTCCGGTGCCAATCAGGCCTATTTTCCATGACATTGCTTATATTTTTTTCCGCTACCGCAGGGACAAGGATCATTACGATTAATTTTTGGATCAACTACGACTGGTTCCTTTTTAACGGGTTCATTCATTGAATTTTGAATTGCCTCCTGGTAGCCTTGACTGCCTTCGAATCGAGGGGATTGACCCGAGCTGCTGACATTGGTTCGAGCTTGCGCGTAATGTCTTTCGTTGGATTCCTTATTGGTACTTTGCATTTCCTGTTCAAAAGGAATATCTAGGTTCATCAAGAGTTCTACAGAAGAAATATTTACGCGATTAATCATGTTCTTGAATAAATCGTAGGACTCTAATTTGTAGATTACCAGCGGATCTTTTTGCTCGTAGGTCGCATTATTAACCGCAGAACGTAAGTCATCCATTTCTCTTAAATGCTCTTTCCATTCGTTGTCTATGATGCCAAGAATAACATGTTTCTCGAATTGTTTAGAAACATTGGTACATTGAGAATTATAGGCCTCTTCTAAATTAACAATGAGTTGCACTTCTCGTCTGCCATCCGTTAATGGAAAAACAATGTTTTTGTATCGGTCTGACATGGTTTCATACACATGCTTCACTTGAGGGTAGGCTTTCGTTGCAAATTTCCCACATTTCCGTTGGTACTGTGTTAACATGCTCTGATACACAAGATTCACTAGGGTATTAGCATCCGATCGCTTAAACTCTTCTTCATTAACAGGGGAGGATACCCCAAGAATTCTAATCAATTCAACTTCGAAATCTGTGAATTCTGCGTTATTGTTTTGCTGAACGGTTTGTTCACACAAATCAAAGAACATATTATCCACATCAATATCCAAGCGATCACCAAAGAGTGCATTCTTTCGAAGCTTGTAAATCAACTTACGTTGTGCATTCATCACATCATCATACTCAAGTAAACGCTTACGGATTCCAAAGTTGTTTTCTTCAACTTTCTTCTGTGCTCGTTCGATAGATTTAGAAACCATGCCATGCGTGATAACTTCTCCTTCTTTAAGTCCCATGCGGTCCATGATTTTGGCTATGCGCTCAGATCCAAATTTACGCATCAAATCATCCTCTAAAGAAACAAAAAACTGTGATGAGCCTGGATCGCCTTGGCGACCTGAACGTCCACGTAACTGACGGTCAACACGGCGTGAATCATGTCGTTCCGTTCCTACAATAGCAAGTCCTCCCGCTTCTTTTACGCCTGCACCCAATTTGATATCTGTACCACGACCTGCCATGTTGGTTGCTATAGTGACTGCTCCAGCCTGACCCGCAGCGGCAACAATTTCCGCTTCTTTTTGATGGTATTTTGCATTTAATACTTGATGGGGTACTTTTTTGAATTGAAGCATTTTGCTCAGTAATTCTGAAATTTCAACGGTTGTTGTACCCACCAAAACTGGACGTCCTTCAGCTACCAAACGCTCAACTTCTTCGATAACGGCTGCAAATTTTTCACGTGCCGTTTTGTATACCATGTCGTTCAGGTCTTTTCTGACAACCGCTCGGTGCGTTGGAACCACAACTACATCCAATTTATAGATGTCGTAAAATTCTTTCGCTTCAGTTTCAGCCGTACCGGTCATACCGGCTAACTTGTGATACATTCGGAAATAATTCTGCAAGGTGATGGTGGCATAGGTTTGGGTAGCAGCTTCAATCTGCACATTTTCTTTAGCTTCTATGGCCTGATGTAATCCGTCTGAGTATCTTCTTCCTTCTAAGATTCGTCCAGTGGATTCATCTACAATTTTGACTTTACTGTCTAAAATCACATATTCTACTTCTTTTTCAAAAAGAGTATATGCCTTTAATAACTGATTAATAGAGTGGATTCGCTCAGATTTAATGGAGTAATCTCTAACTAATACATCTTTCTTTTCTAGAAATTCTTCATTGCTTAATTCTTCTTTTTGAAGTTTTGCGATTTCAGCTCCAATGTCTGGCATAATAAAGAAATCCCGATCGTCACTTCCAGAAATTAAGTCAATTCCTTTACTTGTCAACTCAATTGAATTATTCTTTTCGTCAATGACAAAGAAAAGCTCCGCATCAATTTTCTTCATGTGCTTTCCTTGCTCTTGCATGTACGTGTTTTCCGTTTTTTGCAAATGAACCTTAACCCCGGGTTCAGAAAGGAATTTAATTAAGGCTTTATTTTTTGGTAATCCCCTGTGCGCACGAAGCAACGCAATTCCACCTTCTTCAAGCATTACTTTCTCAGCTTTCTTATCCGCTTGAAGTTCATTTAATACCACCAAATTCTTCTTAGCTTCTAAAAGGAACTTTTGCACTACTTCTTTTTGTGCATTAACAATACGTTCAACTCGTGGCTTTAAGGCATGAAATTCTTGTTCACCAGTGCTCGTTGTTGGTCCAGAAATAATTAATGGGGTACGAGCATCATCAATTAATACAGAATCGACCTCATCTACAATGGCAAAATGATGTTTACGTTGAACTAATTCACTTGGATGTCCAGCCATGTTATCACGCAAGTAATCGAATCCAAACTCGTTATTCGTTCCAAATGTAATATCGGCTAAATATGCATTTCTACGCGCATCTGAATTTGGCTGATGTTTATCGATACAATCAACACTCAGTCCATGAAATTGATACAGCGGACCCATCCATTCAGAGTCACGTTTGGCCAGATAGTCATTGACAGTTACTATATGTACACCTTTTCCTGCAAGGGCATTCAGATAAACGGGTAGCGTTGCAACAAGTGTTTTTCCTTCTCCGGTTTGCATTTCTGCAATGTTCCCTTGGTGAAGAACGGCGCCGCCCATGAGCTGTACATCGTAATGTACCATATTCCAAACCACCTTATTACCCGCAGCGGTCCATTCATTGTGCCAAATGGCTTGGTCACCACTTATCGTAATTCCGTCTTTTTTTGTCGCAAGGTCTCGATCAAACGCCGTGGCATTTACCGTTAATTGACCATTAACAGCCCAACGGTGCGCAGTTTCTTTAACCACTGCGAACGCTTCGGGTAATATTTCAATTAATACCTCTTCTATTGTTTGGTCAATAGCCTTATTCAGCACATCGATTTGTTCAAAAATCGCTTCTTTCTCATCTATGGAACTTTCAGCCGAAGCAACTTTAGCTTGCAACTGAAGCACTTCTTCTTCCTGTGCTTTGATTGCTTCTTTAATTTTCTCTCTAAACCCGAAAGATTTTTCGCGCAATCCATTGTCTGATAATTGCTGAATCTCAGCTAAGAAGGCAGTGGTTTGATCCACAAAGGGTTGATATCGTTTTTGGTCTTTGGTGCTTTTATCGCCAAATATCTTTTTTAGTAAGTCTCCAATCATAATCTAAGATGTAGGTGGCAAAGGTAATTATTTCGACCCGATAATGACATTCATTCCGGTCTGTGTATCGAAATTTTACAATTCTTTAGAGTTTACCTGAATTCGGAATATCAATTTAATTTAACTTTGCGCATGCATCAAACTATTTTAATTTACGACTTCGGCTCTCAATACACGCAGCTAATCGCTCGAAGAATACGAGAAATGAATGTCTATTGTGAAATCCATCCATGGACATCAATTGGAACTGCGACACCGGATTGCTTGGGTGTAATCTTATCTGGTAGTCCGTTTTCTGTAAGAGATGATTCTGCTCCAAAACCTGATTTATCAGCCATTAAAGGAAAAGTGCCTTTATTAGGGATTTGCTATGGTGCTCAACTTATGGCACAACGCTATGGGGGTGAGGTAAAAGCATCAAACACGCGAGAATATGGAAGAGCCATGTTGCAGCATGGGGTTTCTGATGGCTTGATGTCGGGGTTGATTTATCCAACACAAGTGTGGATGTCACACGGGGATTCAATTGCTCAATTGCCTCAAGGGTCTTCGCGCATGTGTAGCACTGCCGATGTGGAAAATGCAGGTTATCAATTTGTAGATGAAGACACGTATGGCGTTCAATTTCATCCGGAAGTATATCATTCAACCGATGGAATGAAGCTTCTGCAAAATTTCGTTTTGGGGCTTTGTAAGTGTACGGGGGATTGGTCACCTGGGATATTTGTGGAGGAAAAAGTTTCGGAATTAAAAGCACAAATTGGAGATGATCATGTAATTCTCGGGTTGTCGGGTGGAGTGGATTCTTCTGTTGCGGCTATGTTGTTACACAAAGCGATCGGCCCTAAATTACACTGTATTTTTGTTGACAACGGCTTGCTAAGAAAGGATGAGTATCAGCAAGTGTTGGACTCATACAAACACATGGGACTGAATATAAAAGGTGTAGATGCTTCAAGCAGATTTTATGAAGCACTTTCCGGTAAAACAGACCCAGAAGCCAAAAGAAAAGCCATTGGAAAAGTGTTTATTGATGTCTTTGAAGAAGAATCTAGCAACGTTGAGAATGCGTCTTGGTTAGGACAAGGAACGATTTATCCGGATGTGATTGAGTCTGTTTCGGCAACGGGTGGACCATCGCAAACGATTAAATCTCACCATAATGTGGGTGGACTCCCTGATTATATGAAGTTAAAGGTTGTTGAACCGCTTCGAAGTTTGTTTAAGGACGAAGTTCGCCGAATTGGTCGCGCAATGGAAATGGATGATGCCTTGTTAGATCGACACCCTTTCCCGGGTCCAGGATTAGGAATTCGAATATTGGGAGAGGTAACGGCAGAAAAAGTGCGTATTCTTCAAGAAGCAGATCACATATTTATTCAAGGACTTAAGAATTATGGCTTGTACAATACCGTTTGGCAAGCAGGTGTGATTTTATTGCCGGTGCAATCTGTTGGGGTTATGGGGGATGAACGTACCTATGAAAATGCGGTAGCCTTGCGTGCTGTTACTTCTACGGACGGAATGACAGCGGATTGGTGTCACTTGCCTTATGAATTTTTAGCGGAAACTTCCAATAAGATAATTAACCAAGTACGGGGAATCAATCGCGTAACCTACGATATCAGCTCCAAGCCACCCGCCACAATAGAATGGGAATAAACCGGATCGCACATATCGTCTTTACCCTTATGATTACCTGGGGCTATATCGCTCAGAATTATCATCCGTTGATTGAAAAAAATGGAATTTGGTATCATGAGGTCTCCGTTAAGGAGGGGATGACCTTGTTTTCAATCTCACAGGATTTAGCTGTAAGTTCAACACAAATCAAGGCCGATAATTCAGGGTTAACGGATCAAGTGCTTCTGGGGAGTAAGGTTTTAGTTCGAGCCATGCGTTCAACCTTTGAGTATTTAGTAGTAAAAGGAGATACCCCTTTTGGTATTTCAAAGAAGTTCGCAATCAGCATAGATACGCTGGCTAAATACAATCCATCGATTGTTGATGGGCTTCAATATAAAAGTCTTGTTATTAATCAAAAACTCAAAATACATCTGGGAATAAAAAGGTATGCGCTCCCTGAAGACATCATAAATCCAGCGCCTGAATTTACTGCGGTTGACAGCAATAGCATGAACTTTAGGAACTTTGATTTTACGGATACCATCATTTATTATGTAGTGAAAAGTGGTGACAAATTAAGCGATCTTTCCAAACGATATTTAATAAGTACTACCCGATTAAAATCATTAAATGCGCTAGCTTCCAGTTCGATAAAACCGGGTATGACTTTGAGAATTCCAATTAAGCCATCGGCTAGTCAAGTCGCGGTTCATACCATTCCTGTTAAAGCTCCCCCGGTTTACGAATCAACCACTACTAACATAGTGCCGGGTAAATTCATGCCCGAGCAACTTAACAAAGCACTTCGCATCGGAGTTTTTCTGCCTTTTAATAGAGACTCAATTATTTTTCCCCTAAAAGGATATCAGAAATTCGCGTTTGATTTTTATATGGGGGTGATGGCTGGATTAGATTCAATTAAAAATTTAGACATTAACGGGGATGTTTATTTCTTTGATTATCATTCGAAAGAAGAATCCATCGACCAATTAATTCGCTCTGGAAAAATAGACCGGTTTGATTTATTTATTGGACCGATGCACCCCTTGGATTGTGAGAAATTATCCGTGTTTTCTGCTGAAAAAGGGATTCCGTTAATTCTTCCTTTACCCATTTCGTCCATGTCGAAAAACATTCAGAAGAATGAACAAGTTTTCATGGTGGCTTCAGAATTATCAAACCAAGTGGTGGCATTAGGTCAATTACTGGCAAAGCAAAGCCTCACGAAGCAGGTGGTCTTGTTTCAAACAGGTTTGAGCAGTGATACCACATTAGAAAATCAATTTGTTTCGGATTTTTATAATTATGCGCCAACGAATGCACGGGTGGTTCTAGCCAATGAATCTATGATTAAAGCATTTTCGAAAACTACAACACCGCTAAATATAGTATGCCTAAGCCAGGATAAAAAGCAGGTGTTAAATATATTGAAATTAACAAGATCGAATCCTCAAGTTTCGCTTTATGGGTTAAGGGAATGGACAGAATGGAAAGAGGTGAATTCGGTGCTTGACAACCAAGGGGTTTTCGATTATGTGAGTACAACGTGTTTTGATTTAGAAAATACACGAGTTAAAAATTTTCACAAAGCCTTTAGGGTGTCTTATGAAACGGATCTTACTAAATCAGTATTACTTGGCTATGACATAATTTACAGTTTTGTTCCTTGGTTTACTCGAAGTTTACCTATGAGGGCAGGACTAATGACGACATTCGAATATGGTAAAACAGTACAGTTTTATCATTCAAATGTTGGCTTGGTAAATTGTCGATTCAAGAATTTCAAACACGAACGGACGGATGGATGGAAATGAAATAGGGTTGCGTTTTAGAGAATTACAATTAGAAATAGTTGAGTCTTTAACAACACATGATGGAAAAGCGGTATTTCAATCGGATGCATGGGAACGAGCAGAAGGTGGGGGAGGAGTTACCATGACGATTGACAATGGACGCGTAATTCAAAAGGGGGGAGTAGCGTTTTCAAAAGTTACCGGAGAGATTACTGAAGCCATGAAAACACAGATGGGAATGCGCGGGGATTCCTTTTTGGCAACAGGCGTTTCTATTGTTTTGCATTCCTTGCATCCCTTGCATCCAACAATCCACATGAATGTTCGATACTTCGAAACCAATGAAGGTAATTCGTGGTTTGGTGGTGGAATTGACCTAACTCCAATGTATGTGAACATCAAGGAAGCAGCTCGGTTTCATAAGCATTTGAAATCGGTTTGTGATGCATACAATCCAACAGTTTATGAACGATACAAAGCGTGGGCTGATGATTATTTCTATTTACCGCATCGAAATGAAACAAGAGGAGTGGGAGGTATTTTTTTCGATCATTTAGTTCCAGAATCTGATGAAGATAGGATAAAAATCTTTGATTTTTGCTTAGCATTAGGGAGGAATTTTCCTGTACTTTACAAGGATCAAACCTCTGAAATTCATCCAGAAGCAACGCAAGTACAAGTCGATTGGCAGGCCTTAAGAAGATCAAGGTATGTAGAATACAACTTGTTATTCGATCGTGGGACAAAATTTGGAATTGTATCCAACGGGAGAACGGAGTCAATTTTATTAAGTATGCCGCCTTCAGCAACTTGGAAATATAATTATGTTCCTGATGCGGGTTCCGAAGAGGAACAAACAATCGAACGTTTAAAAAAGCACGTAGACTGGATTTCGTTTCTTTGATACTTTTGTTTATCTTTGGGCTCTAATATCTATACAGACCCAATGCTTAAAAACGTATTTTTAGTTACTGGATTTATAATATCTCTTGTAACCTTTGGACAAGCTCCAACTGCTAGTTTTAGTTCTGTTCCAGCGGCAGTAGGTGGTACCATTACTATTTGTCAAGGCAGTACCATCACCTTTGCAAACACCTCTACTTCTACCATTGCAGGAACTACATATTCTTGGAATTTTGGATTGGGTGCTACGCCTGCAACAGCTGTAGGTGCTGGTCCACATACCGTAACCTACAATACGGCAACGGCTCCAACAACCACTGTTACGCTTACTGTTAATAATAACAATGGTTCTGCAGCAAGTACCTTTACACGAACGATTGATGTAAATGCACTTCCTAATGCTGCATTAACATTAGCATCTACTGGCGGTGGATATGGGACAACCACACAAAATGGACAAACCATATTTAAAAATTGTGGGTCCATAGATTCGGCAATTTTTACCTTTAATTCCCAATTCAACAACGCAGTTTCACAAACGTTCTCTTGGGGCGATGGATCTTCCTCTACCAATTTTACCATGGTTGGCTCTCAAATTTCACACAATTATCCGCTCGGTCAGTTTACCTTAGTTCATACTGTTACTCAAAACGGTTGTACTAATTCAGCTTCTTATACTGTCTTTAATGGGAATGCACCCTTGGTTACTGTAGCTGGTATCGGTTCTAATACCTGCTTGCCTTCACCATACTCAATCGATATTTTGTCGAACGACGTTCCAATTACCTACACGGTATCGTTTTCTGATGGTTCTCCTTCTCAAGTGTTCACCACAACCAATGACACTACCATTAATCACGTGTTCAATACCTCTTCGTGCGGAATAGATTATGTGTTTGCTCCAGGCTTTCCTCCGATTGAGAATGCTTTTTCGGCTACCGTGGTTGCCCAAAATATTTGTTCTAACAACGGATTACCTACTGTAATAACCGTAGGGCCAATTACAATTTCCACAGGTACGACTGCTGATTTTAGCTATACGCCACAGTCGCCTATTTGCGTATTAGAGCCTGTAACCTTTAGTAATGAGTCGGATGGAGGTGAAACAGTAAATCAAAACGGATGTGATACAACCTATGGTTTTTATTGGACAATTACACCTAATACCTTTACTGTGAATAGTGGTACCCTTGGTTCTAACAATGGTTTTACTGGTGCGACGTATGATTACACGCAATGGACCAACGGTACGGATGATGTGGAAGTGTTGTTTAGTCAGCCAGGAACATATTATATTACAATGACAACGGGTAATTTCTGTGGAGAGGATGTTCATGTTGATTCAGTTGTTATAAAACCTGAGGCGCATCTTTCTTTTTCTCTTTACGATCAAACAGTATGTAGTGGTGATTCAACGGTTCAGTTTACCATGACTTCTGATCAACCAAATTATTGGATTTATTGGGACATCACGGATACTACAAACATTAGCAACATCACGGTGCTTTCAGGCAGCGGTGTAACGCCGGTAGTTTTTTCAGCGCTTTTACCACAAAACAATACCAACGAAACTGGTACTATTCAAATTGAAGCCACGGTGGAGTGTTCAAATGATTCAGCAGACGTTCACGTGATTACTGTTAATCCACAAGCCAATGCAAATGTTGATCCTTTATTTTATGAATTGTGTAATGGTGAAACAACGGATATTGACATTACAAGTAACCTTGATAATGTTCAATTCACATGGACCGCGGTTTACCCGAACACCATAACGGGCGCTGGAAATGGCACAGGAAGTAATATTGCTCAAACCTTGAATAATTCGGGTAGCACCATAGATTCAGTGCAATATTTTGTTACTGTTCAAAATGCAGCTTGTCCAGGTGATACAGCGATTGTCACGGTTGCCGTTCAGCCTCAATTAGTAATTAATACAAATATTGATTTTACAGTTTGTCCAGGCGCACCAATAAACCCAGATGATTACATTTCTACTCCTCCAGGTGCGGACATTACTTGGACGAATAACAATACGAATATCGGTTTAGGGGCCTCAGGCTCTGGAAACATACCAACCTTTAATGCTGCAAGTAACGTTACTGGAAATACCATCAGCGGTACCATCGACGTAGAGGTACAGTTGGGAGATTGTCCTGCTGTCCAAGATCAGTTTGTAATTAACGTGCTATCTGCTCCAGATTTTGATTACACGACAACTCCTCAAAACGGCTTAGATTGTATAACAGGGATAGGAGTTATAAATGGCGTTGTGAACCCCGTAAATTCATCAGCATCATGGTCAGGACCGGGTGTGGTTTCAGGAGGGAATACCTTTACTCCTGTTATTAATCAACCCGGACAATATACTGTTATATTAAATGACAATGTCAACGGTTGTTCTTCAACGTATTCAGTTACAATTGAGCCACCAACCCTGATTAATATTACAACGGTTAACATTACAAATGTAACTTGCTTTAATGGGTCTAACGGGGTGATCTCGATAAATACCGACAACGGCAATGGCAGTAACCTTAATTACACATGGAATCCTGCTCAGAATAATTCAGCATCCGTGAATGGCTTAAGTACTGGTTCTTATTCAGTAACTGTTTCTAATGAAGATGGTTGTGAAGATGATACAACTGTATTTGTAAATCAACCAGGACCAATTTCAATTGCACAAATTGATTCCACAGGATCTGAGTGTGGAGAAGCTAATGGAAGTTTATCGGTATTAGCATCTGGAGGGGTTGGTAGTTTTGGCTACACATGGTCTTCAGGAAACAATGGAGCTACTGCAAATAATATAGATGCAGGAACTTATACTGTAACTGCAACCGATGGAAACGGATGTCAACAATCACTTTCCCTATCGTTAGGCTGTACTCCGTTAATTCCTGTAGTGATTCCTCAGTTTCTTTCACCAAACGGCGATAATCAAAATGAACTTTGGATAATTCAAAATACGGCGCAATATCCATCGATCAAAGTAACCGTATATAACCGTTGGGGTAGTGTTGTTTATGAAGCTGAGCCTTATAACAACGATTGGAACGGTCACTTGAAAGGTACCAATCCAAATCCACTTCCTGCAGCGACTTATTTCTACGTCGTAGATACGAATAAAAAATCCCAAGATCCTTATCAAGGTTATATTGAAATTCAACCATAAGAATGAAAAGAATTGCTCAAATCACGCTGATTTTACTTGTTGGAACAAG
>JBEGMB010000170.1:0-18664 GCA_041183245.1 Bacteroidota bacterium | reverse complement strand
AAAACAAAAAGATGCTTTATCATTAAAAAAAAGTAGCTCCGACGGGAATCGAACCCATATTTAGCGTTTAGGAAACGCTCGTTCTATCCATTGAATGCTGACGATAAATGTCAGCATCAGGACAGGCTTTGCCTCGTCTCGGCTACGGAGCTATTTGCTTACAATGCTTTATAATAAACACTTGCTTTCTTGCTTTATTTAAATTCTTTAATTTTCGCTCTAAGGCATAGGCTTCACGCTTTGTGGATTTTTGAATTACACCTGCAATCGTCCATGGCCTTTTCGCTTTGGTAGATGTATTTCGCCCTTCGTTATGTGCCTTTAATCGCTCAACCAGATCTTTAGTATGACCTACATAGTATGACTCTGAGGTGGATGAATATAATATGTAAATTGTATACATTAATTTCCTTAAATTGTAGCTCCGACGGGAATCGAACCCATATTTAGCGTTTAGGAAACGCTCGTTCTATCCATTGAACTACGGAGCCAAAAAGGAAATATTGTTTGCCTGAGAAACTTTTATTAAATCTTCACTACCCTAATAAATTCTCGGGAATTCATTCTTTCAACCAAAAGAATATAGGTCCCTTTTGCTAGTTTTTGCGAATTAATGTTCGAATTATTGAATGACTCAATAATTACATTTCCATTTAAGTCAAACACGGTGATGATATCCTCGTTTTGTAATCCCTCTATTTGAAACGATTCACCGAAAGGATTAGGAACAACAGTAAAAGAAGCATGCTCCTTGGTGGAAATACCAGCACATTGTTGTACGATAATTGTTAGCGTATCTTCACCAACACATCCGTTTGGATCTGTAATTGAAGCGGTAACTACAAAGCTACCAACGCCCGCAACCGTTGGATCAAATACCCCATTACTCAAGCCAGTTCCTGACAGTTGAGCATTCGCGGGATTAACGATGAAATCTACTACACCATCCGTTAAACAAATCACGTTGGTTCCAACACTTAGCGATACCGATGGAGTTGTCAATACTACAATTGTATCCGTAAAGGAAGCCGATCCTGCCCCATTCGATGCGGTAAGAGAAATAATGTACGTTCCGGCGTTAACATATGTATGCATTGGATTTTCTACCGATGCGGTTGAACCATCGCCAAAATCCCATAACCAAGCTGAAGGGTTGTTGGAAGAGGCATCTGTAAATGCTACGTTTTCACCAGTACATGTAGCGTTTGCTGAAGTACTAAATGATGCAACTGGCACAACAGGTGGGGCATTTAAATTATAGAGGATTTCGAAATCGTCGAAATAATACCCATCCGCTACAGTTCCGCCATCTGAACCCAGTTTAAACCTGAATTTAACGACTTGACCTAAATAATCGCTCAGGTTAATTTCTTCCAATACCCATGCGCTTTGCACGCCTTCGTAAACGGGTTGATTATTCGGTTGAACACTTCCGTTAGCACTGGTTCCAGTTACGGTATAATTACCGCATTGAGGAATCCAGGTAGTACCATTGTCTGTTGACACGAGAAACTGAACATAATCATAATCCGCTTCAAGATTCCACTTGGCATAAAACCGCACCATCGCACTGGACGCATTGGTTAAATCCACCGCTGGAACGTAGGTAAATGTTTTGTTGGTATTGTTTGCGTAATTACCCGTAGGAGAATCGGTAAACGATCGAGTTGGGGATACAAAGGTAGATGTTGTGGTGCTCCAATTTCCTGTCCAATTTGCTGTAGATGTCGCGTTTTCAACCACTTGAGATGTCATAGCTCCAAAGGTTTTATAAATGGTATCTCTTTTTATCCAGAGGCCATTATTCGTTTCCAACACATAAATTATTTGATCCCCAAATTGAATGTTTGGATTTAACGAATAACTGATTGCTCCCGTTGAAGTTTGTAGCTGCGCAAGGGTATAAGTCACAGAAACCCCAACATTCACGATGTTCTGAATCGGTGAAATGGATACCGTAACCGGTCCCGACTCCCTCCCGAGGCGCTTTATGCTGTGATTAAAATTACCGTTGATGGTGGCAATCATGTTTGGGTCGGAATCAGCTGTAGTGGCATAAACTCCAGCCAAATGAGCCAACACCAAATTTGGGAATAGCATTTCTGCACTGGTAGGTATAATTTGATTGGAAGGTTGCCAAAATGCGGTGCCCACCTCTGGGGTATGCGCAAATATGGTGTCTTTTTGTCCAACACCTATATCCACTTTGTACATGTAATCATCTGAATCTCCGGATGCAGGATACAACGCACTACTTTTAATTGCTGAATATCCGTTATACTGGACCTGATGGTTAGATTCATCTTGAAACCAGTTGTGGTGCGGCGCAAACTCTGCCGTGGTAGTTCCAATCGGAAAGAGGATATCTTCGGCATAGGTATGTGCATTGAATGCGGTAATAAAATCATTATTTTGGACCAACCAACGCATGGCTTGTGTTTCAGGTTCCGAAAAGGCAGCGGGCCCGCAATAGGTGTCATTGTTGGTATTGTTACTCGTACCGGTAGTTCCCCATCCATAAGAATAATTACGATTCAGGTCTACTCCATATACCCCACCGCCATTATTTCGACGATTTTTCCGCCACATGCCACCACCGTTTGGATTGGTGGTTTCATTGTACACATAGCCATCAGGATTAATGCACGGAACAAAGTAAAGCTGTAAATTATTTACCAAGTAAGTTACTTCATCATTCGTTCCGTAATTCTCCAATAAATACCACATGTAAAAAACTGTTTCCATTAGCGCCATCGGTTCACGGGCATGGTGAATTGCCGTATAAAGCACTTTAGGCTCCCCCTCATCCACCGTTGGATTATCTGAAATTCGAACATAGTACAAGGGTCTATTTTGATGCGTTAAAAAATTGGAAATTGGGGCTTTGACCGTAATTAACGACGGATAAGTAGCAGCCATTTCATCTAATTCAGCCAACATTTCACTGTATTTTAAATACCCTCCCATGGTACCCAGGTTGAAATGACTTGGCGTTACCGGATTAATATGAGGATTCGTTCCGCTTGCACCCGCACCCGCACAGGTAGCATTGTGATTGCTTGCACCGGTTGCTGGTTCCGCTAAAATTTGCTCGTAATACGAAACAACATCAGGAATTAAAATTTCAATATTGAAATTATTCGCTTGCATGATTTCAATCTCGGCATGGGAAAAATCAGAAATAAAATATAATCCTTCTTTATGAATCCCGTGATCAATGGTAACCCCCTGATTGGCAAGAATCTGTAAGCCTTGTTCGTCTGAATTAATTTTAACCCGAGAATAGGTGCCCAACTGTTGTGAGAACCCATTACTGCATATCACGAGTAGGATGAAAAGAAGTCCTGAAAACTGTTTCATTGGAAAATTTAGTGGTAAAAATACAATTAATCTTGATTATTAAAAAGTCTTAAAAGCAACCATAAAACTGACTTTGGAGTATTATAATTTAATCGCACTTGCGTAATTTAGCCACAATGAAATTTTCACTGCTTCTTGGCATTCATTGTTTTATATTTTCCTTCCTCGGGCAAGCCATTTGGATGACTCCAAACAAGGGGCAATGGGTGGATACCATTGATTTTACAATACCTGTAAATCAAGGGCGGATTCATGTGGGTGAAGACGGTATGAACTTTTACATGTATGAACTCCCATCTCACGAGGTGCAGCAAACGAATCCATCACTAAAAACACATTCGATTCATCAACGATTCCTTGGCGTTAAACATCATAACCTTCATTATTCAGGGAAGCAATCCGCTCATTACTCAAATTATTTTATCGGTTCGGATCAATCGAAATGGGTAAGTGAAATTTACGATGTAAATCAAGCCAAATACGCGTCATTTTACGAAGGGATAGACCTGTTTTATTCTACGCAAAGTGAACAACTTGAATATGGATTTAAACTTCAAGCAGATGCCAATCTCGCTGATATTCAATTCGTAATTGAAGGGGCAGCCCACGTTTCAATAAACAAAAAGAATGAACTGGTTATTTCACACCGCTTTGGCGAAATCATTGAAAGCGCCCCTAAAGCTTGGACCTTTTTGAATGGGGTTAAAAATCCAATTGCCATTTCATACAAACTCAATGGGAATGTATGTGGTTTTGATATTGCTGCCCTGAATACATCCTATGATTCCTTGCTAATAGATCCTAGTCTTACTTTTTCATCGTTTTCAGGATCCAGTGCTGATAACTGGGGATTTACAGCTACCCCAGATGCCGCAGGTAATCTATATGGCGCAGGTATTGTCTTTGGTTACGGTTATCCAACCACACCCGGAGCATATGACATTACGTACAACAACGGAGCTGGAGGAATGCCGTTTGATATTGGAATTACAAAATTTAACCCTTCGGGTACGAACTTACTCTACTCCATCTATTTTGGCGGGGCGGGAAATGAAACTCCGCATAGTATCGTTAGTGGTCCAACCGGTGAACTCTATGTATACGGTGTGACGTGTTCTTCAAACTTCCCAACAACCCCCGGAGCATATGATGCTACGTACAATGGGGGTCCATCCGTGACAGAAAACTCGCTCACCTTTGATGGAAGTGATATTTTTATTTCCAGGTTCAGTACGAACGGTTCCAATCTAATAGCCTCCACCTACCTCGGAGGGAGTAATTCAGATGGATTAAATCTTAATAACTTACACTATAACTACGGTGATCAATTTCGCGGAGAAATCATTCTTGACGCCAGCGGCAATGTCTACATTTCCAGCACAACCGCATCTAATAATTTCCCAACAACCGGTGGCGCATTCTCGACTGTGCTTAACGGACTTCAAGATGCAGTGGTTTGTAAACTCCCTAATACCCTTAACACCTTGCTTTGGAGTTCTTATTTTGGTGGAATAGGAGAAGACAGTGGTAATTCCATTGAAATCAGCCCAAACGGAAGTGTTTATTTAGCGGGTGGATCTACTTCTCCGAACTTTCCCGGTGTATCGTCTGGGAATGACCTATCGAACAACGGTGGACTTTCCGATGGCTATGTGGCGCGATTCAATCCTGGAAATGGAAGTGTGGTTTCTGCTACGTTTATGGGCGCCAATGAATACGACCAAACCTATTTCGTGCGCTGTGACCCCTCAAATCAAGTCTATGTTTATGGACAAACTGAATCGAACTGGCAAATTTCTCCGGGATGCATTGGCACACCAAATTCAGGACAATTTCTTCGAAAATACGATACCGGCTTAGGAGCGATTCAGTGGACTACGGTATTCGGCGCAGGTTCAGGGCATGTTGAAATTTCACCAACTGCTTTTCTTGTTTCAGATTGTTATGAAATTTATGTTTCCGGTTGGGGAGGTCAATTGAATGCCAACAGCGCAGTTTCTCAAGCAGTTTATTCAACAACAAATGGATTTCTTATTACCCCTAACGCCTATCAAAGCACCACGAATGGCTCCAATTTCTATTTGGCTGTGTTTGCCCCTGATGCATCTGCAATAAATTATGGTACCTATATGGGTGGTCTAACCAGCAGCTCGAACCATGTGGATGGTGGAACAAGTCGTTTTGATAAAAAAGGGCGGATTTATCATGCGGTTTGTGGCGCGTGCGGTGGCAATAATTTTGGATTCACCTCAACCCCTGGAAGTTGGTCACCACAAAACCCAAGTCCTAATTGTAATATGGCGGTGTTTAAATTTGATTTAAGCACGCTGGATGCGGTATTAGCTCAACCTTCTCCGCTTATATGTATCCCGCAACCGGTAGTGTTCATCAACAACAGTGTTAATGGGAATACCTATTCTTGGGATTTTGGAGACAACTCCACTTCAACCCAATATCAGCCAAGCCATCAATACAATGCCGCTGGCGTATATACTGTCACCTTAATTGTATCCGATTCTGCCAATTGTTATGAACCGGATACCGCTATAATTCAAGTGAATATTGGTGATTTTCAAGGAGGCGTCACGATTCCTTCCCAAGCGGTATGTCCTGGAGCTCCATTTCAACTCGATGCATTTGGAGGATCTACCTACGCGTGGACCCCAGCGAATGTATTAAGCAATCCATCCATTCCAAATCCTTTGGCGACTATTTCTTCCAATACCCTATTCACTGTAATAATAAGTGACAGTTGCGGTTCAGATACACTGCAAGTACCACTGAATGTGGTCCCCCTGAACCTCAGCCTATCCAATGATACTTCTATTTGTATTGGCGGGCAAGTTCCTTTATCTGCGAGTGGAATTGGCACGATAACGTGGTCACCAAATCAATTCTTAAATAACAATAGTGGAGCCAATGTGCTAGCAAGCCCAGATTCTAGCATTACCTATATCGCAACACTAACCACCCCCGAAGGATGTTCTACAACAGACAGTGTTCGCGTAAACGTCTACTATGACCCACCAAGCTCGAACCTCCCTGATACCTTAGTTTTGTGCCAGGGAACATCAACCTCCATTACCGCAGCAGGAGCAAGTACCTATTTATGGTCCCCTAACCAATATATATCCGCGGTAAATCAAGCAACGGTGAACCTCTGGCCAAGCCAAGAAATGTACTATTTCTGTGATTTCACCAATGCCTGTGGGACGGTCACAGACAGTGTCTATATTGATATTCTTACGGCATCGATAACCGCAGGAAACGATACTATTATTTGTCCGAAAGAAACGGCTAACTTATGGGCTACGGGTGGTATTTATTATCAATGGTCTCCTGCGTATGCAATCATTGAACAAACTGGGAATCAAGTTTGGGTAAGTCCAAACACCTCAACGAATTTTCAAGTAGTTGGAACGGACATCAACGGCTGCAAGGATACAGCCTATGTGGAAGTGGTGTTACACCCGCTACCTACGATTACCATCTCTCCTGAGATTCAGGCATTTTACGGTGACTTAGTAGAACTAAATGCCATTGGTAATAGCCCGGGTTTCTATGCATGGAGTCCGCCTGAATTTTTATCGTGTATTAATTGTCCTGACCCTATTGCAAATCCAGATATAGACTATACCTACGTTGTGACGTTCACTGATTTAAACGGATGCATTGCAGATGCGATGGTATCTATTAGCTATGAAGCCGTAATCTATGTTCCAAATACGTTTATACCTGACGGAAATGGCAGAAACGACTTCTTTGGTGTGTACGGCGGCAACATCAAAACCATGGAAATGCTCATTTTTAATCGTTGGGGTGAGTTAATTAAAACCTTGAGCAGCCTTTCCGATCAGTGGGATGGAACCTATGATGGACAGCGTTGTCCGGATGGTGTGTACACTTGGAAATTGACGTATACTGACAAGCAAGAACGTAAATACGGACTTGAAGGGCATGTCGTACTCCTAAGATAACCGGGGGAATTATTACCTTTGTGGCATGCATATGCAGGTACACTCATTCACGTTTAACGGATTTCAGGAAAATACCGTGGTGCTCTCAGATGAGCAAGGACATGCGGTGATCATTGACCCGGGATGTTACGAAGCACATGAGCGGCAGGAGCTGTTGTATTATATTGACACATCGAATCTACGGGTAGAGGGATTATTGAATACACATTGTCATATTGACCACGTCTTAGGAAATCAGTTTATATCAGAAACCTACCAAGTTCCATTGGGGATTCACTCCTTAGATTTAGATACCTTGAATCGCGTAGCCGACTATGCGCATGTATACGGTTTTGAGGGATACGTGCCCTCACCTACTCCAAGTTACTGGTTGGAACATAAGCAAAAAATTCAGTTTGGATCCATCGAACTCACCGTGCTGTTTACTCCAGGACATGCGCCAGGACATGTGGTATTCTACATAGAAAAAGAAGGCATTGTAATCAACGGCGATGTACTATTTAAAGGGAGTTTTGGTAGAACAGACCTTCCAGGTGGCGATATGGAAACATTAAAGCGAAGCATACATGAGGTTATGTTTCAACTGCCGAATGATACACTCGTATATTGTGGCCATGGCCCAACCACAACGATTGGCGTAGAAAAAGAAACCAATTATATTCTTCAATTTTAATGGTAATCGCAATTAATTGCCGCCACTTAACCCCCAAAAAACTCGAAGGATTTGGAACCTATACCTATGAGCTTGTAACTCGTTGGATTAAAGAACACAAGGAAATAAACTTCGTTCTTATTTTTGATCGCGAACCCGCGGTTATAATCCCGGAATTACCCAATGTAAAAAAGGTAGTTATTGGTCCACCGACTAGACACCCACTATTGTATTGGATTTGGTTTGAATGGTCGATACCAAGGATATTAAAACGTTACAATGCTACCCTCTTCTTTTCACCTGACGGATATAATTCGTTACGAAGTAACATCCCAAGTGTTATTACCGTGCATGATTTAAACTTTGAGCACAACCCAGCGGACTTACCTAGGGTTATTGGATGGTATCTTCGAAAATTCGTTCCGAAATTTGTTGAAAAAGCAACTCGAGTGCTCACGGTATCAGCATATTCTAAGAAAGACATTACAAAATGCTACAAGTGTCCAAGCGAAAAAATTTCTACGGTATACAATGGTGCAAATGAAATATATAAACCCTTATCCGAGGACCTAATTATCACTACAAGGAAACGAATTAGCAACAATCGCCCCTATTTTTTATTTGTTGGGTCGTTGCATCCAAGGAAAAATGTACAGCGCTTAATTACAGCCTATCAAGGCATAAGCAATCCATCGGTTGATCTGGTGATTGTTGGAAGTGCCATGTGGCGAGATCATCAAATTTCAGTTGATCCTACCTGTGCGGACAGGATTCATTTTCTCGGGTATTTGGCGCAAAAAGAACTTGCAGAGGTAATGGGTTCCGCTTTAGCGTTAACCTATGTTCCGTATTTCGAAGGCTTTGGGATACCCTTGGTAGAAGCCATGCGATGTGGCATTCCAATCTTGGCAGCTAACACCACCTGTTTACCAGAAATTGCAGGAAATGCTGCAATTTATTGCGACCCGTTTAATGTTCAAGAGATTCAAAAGGGCTTAGAACAGTTAATTGAAAACGATACCCTTCGGATACAATTGAGTGAAAACAGCATAAAGAGAGCCACTGAATTCAGTTGGGATCAAGCTGCAAAGGTCTCATGGGAAGTGATTTATACTACCGCAAACACTTAAAATAATCAAAAGGCTCTAGGCAAACTTGGCATTGATAATGCGCCTTGCATGCTGTGCTGCCAAATTGACTAATCAGCTTCGTATTGGTTTCTTTGCATTTCGGACAAGGCACAACGGGCGGTTTACTAAACAATACACTTTTGTCAACCTCATCTACCGGTGGAGCAATACCGTACGCCTCAAGCTTTCTTTTGCCTTCTTCCGTAATCCAATCGGTAGTCCATGCCGGGGAAAGTGAAGAATTTATTGTGAATTGGGTTATCCCATTCGTGTTCAAAACCTTTGCGATTTCTTCTTCTATGGTAATCATAGCAGGACACCCACTGTAGGTCGGAGTAATATCGATTATCCAACCATCCGTTGATAATGTAACCGCACGTAAAATCCCTAAATCCCTTATCGATAATACAGGAATCTCAGGATCTTTAACCGCGTCTAATAGGATGAGAAGTTGTTCCTTGCTTACCATTGCATATTGGGGTAAACCCGCTGCATATATTGAAGTTGAGCTAACAGGAAGCCCATATATTCTGAATGACGTCCTTGCCTACCTGCGCCAAAAAACCCTTGATTCTCAGGTAACTTGAGCGTTGCGATGTTTAGTATCGAAAGGACATGTTCCATCCAAAGCGGTTTTAAGTCTTTTAAATTTGGAATTACTCCAGCGCTTGCCAGTTGAATTTCTGTTTCATCCATATAAAACAACTCATCAGTGTATCGCCACAAATCCAATATAGCGAATTGCGCACGCTCCTTTGAAAGTTCTGTTCCATCTCCCAAACGAATAACCCATTCGGAGGAATGTTTTAAATGATAGCGCGTTTCTTTGAGTGATTTTTCAGCGATCGCGGCTATTTGCTCATCCGTTGATTTCAATAAATGTTCAAATAATAATTTGCGATACACATCAAAGAAAAATTGACGAACCAAGGTGTCTGCAAAGTTTCCATTGGGTTGTTCTACTAAAATCGCATTCAAATATTGATGTTCTAGGCGAAGAAATGCCAAAGCATCCGCGTCTCTTCCTTTACCTTCCAGTTGCGCCGCATAGGTGTAAATGTTGGTTGCTTGACCAATTAAATCCAATGAAATATTCGTTAGCGCGATGTCTTCTTCCAGAATTGGGCCATGACCGCACAATTCAGCCAAGCGCTGACCTAAAATCAAACTATCATCTCCAATTCGCAATAAAAACTTATAAGTATGTTCCATAATTACATGTGTTCAATGCCATCTGGCAAGTCATAAAATGTGGGATGACGATACACTTTTGAATCTGAAGGCTCAAAATACGCCTCAGAATCTGAAGGGTCAGAGGCAGTAATTAGTGCCGATTGTACGACCCAAATTGAAATCCCTTCGGATCTTCTGGTATACACATCGCGTGCATTTTGTAAGGCCATTTCAGCATCTGCAGCTCGTAGGCTTCCAACATGTTTGTGATTAAGTCCTTGTTTGCTACGTATAAAAACTTCCCATAGCGGCCATTCGTTCGTTGACATGGTATGAAATTTAGATTGTATTAAGATTTATGTTTTTTTGCATAGGCCATGGCGGCTTCCCTAACCCATTCCCCCTCTTCTTTCGCTTTCACTCGGGCTTCAATGCGTTCTTTATTACAAGGACCATTGCCTCCAACTACTTGCCAAAATTCTTCCCAATCAATTGCTCCAAAATCATAGTGGCCACGTGCTTCATTCCAAACCAAGTTTGGATCTGGGATTTTCAACCCGATTAACTCTGCTTGTGGTACGGAGGCGTCTACAAAGGATTGACGTAGCTCATCGTTGGTGTGACGTTTAATACGCCACCTCATGGATTGTTCTGTATGCTTGGATTCAGCATCGCTCGGCCCAAACATCATTAACGCCGGCCACCAAAAGCGATTCATCGCATCTTGAGCCATTTCACGCTGTGCTTCGGTTCCATTCATTAGGGTGGTCATGATTTCATACCCTTGTCGTTGGTGAAACGATTCTTCTTTACAGATTTTAACCATCGCACGGGCATATGGACCATACGAAGTTCGGCACAAGGCGACTTGATTCATAATGGCTGCACCATCGACTAACCAGCCTATCGCACCAATATCTGCCCATGTTAAGGTTGGGTAATTAAAAATCGAAGAGTACTTAACTTTTCCTGAATGCAAGTCGTCTATGGTATCCTCTCTACTCACACCTAAGGTTTCGGTTGCAGAATACAAGTACAGGCCATGTCCTGCCTCGTCTTGTACTTTAGCCAACAAGACCGCTTTTCTTCTAAGAGAAGGTGCGCGGGTTATCCAGTTTCCTTCGGGCAACATACCTACGATTTCACTATGCGCATGCTGTGAAATCTGACGAATTAAGGTCTTTCGATAGGTGTCTGGCATCCAATCATTGGGTTCAATCTTAATATCCGCATCAATTTTTGCTTGAAATTTTTCTGCTAATTTGTCTTGCGTTAGTGTTTCCATATCTTCCAATTATTATACAAATATACTCAAATCAAATCCTAAAAAAATGGGTAAAAGTCCGACCGTTCGGAATCTTATTTTTTATATGAACAAGAGTTCGATTTGAATTGTTTAATTTTGCCCACACAACAAGCCGCATGTCATTTAAATTTCATACCGTACAAATTGCATCAATCCGTCCATTAACGGAAGATTCTGCGGAAATTTCCCTGCAAATTCCTGCTGAAATTAATGCTGCATTTAACTTTTATGCTGGACAGTACCTCACCTTTAAAACACAAATTAATGGGGAGGAAATCAGACGCTCATATTCGTTATGCAGTGCTCCGTATGAGGGTGTTTACCAAGTGGGGATCAAACGCGTTAATCAAGGTATTTTTTCAAACTATGCACTTGATAAACTAGCAGTTGGGGATTCCATCGAGGTCATGCATCCAGCGGGAAATTTCAAATACCAAACAAATCCATCGGCAAAAAACAATATTGTATTGTTTGCTGCGGGAAGTGGCATTACACCCATTCTTTCGATTGCGAAAGCTATTTTACACGAAGAACCCCATTCTACGGTGACTTTATTCTTCGGAAATAAAGGTTTTTCGAAAGTAATGTTCGCAGAAGAACTGGAACAGCTTAAAAACAATTACCTGACGCGCTTTCGTCTTTTTCATGTATTTAGTCAGGAAAGCCAGGGCATTCCGATTCAAAAAGGTCGTATTGATCGCGAACGATTAATTGCATTGCATCGTGCATTTTTAGCTCACGATACCATAGACGGTGTGTATGTGTGTGGTCCAGAAGAGATGATTTTAAGCGTGAAGAACTTTTTTGAAGAAAAGGGATTGGCTGCTGGTCAAATCCATTTTGAATTATTCCATGCTGGGAATTCAACAAAGGCGAGTGTCAGTGAGGAAGTAAGAAAGATAAGCACATGTGAAGTTGAACTAATCATTGACGACGACTTAATTTCTTTTCAAATGGAGGCGTCGGATAAAAATTTATTAGACGCAGCGCAACGTGCAGGAGCCGACGTACCGTTCGCATGTAAAGGCGGTGTATGTTGTACTTGCAAAGCAAAGATATTAGAAGGCGAAGCTGAAATGTTAGTAAATTATGCCCTAGAGCCTGAGGAGGTGGAAAGGGGGTATGTATTGACCTGTCAAGCCATACCAACTAGTAATAAAATAACCATCTCATTTGACGAATAACATGGGAATATTTTCATTTTTAACCGGGAGTAAATCCTTGCAATGGGCGACATTAACCATTACAGAAAAAGAACATCTTTCTGCTGATTTTGTAGTATTAACCCTAGAGAAAAACAGTAAAGATTCTTTCAATACGCAGTTCACACCGGGGCAGTATGTTACCTTAGAAATTGACATTAAAGGAGTTCAAATACGAAGGTCTTATTCCATTTGCGGGAAATCCGAAAATGGATTCAAAATTGGCGTAAAACGAATTGAAGGTGGTCAGATGTCGCCTTTTTTACACGACCAAACGATTAAAGGAAGTACGATTAAAGTGCATATCCCTGAGGGTGGTTTTGTATTGAACGGTGAGCAAAACATTTGTGCCTTTGTTGCAGGAAGCGGAATAACACCTGTTGCATCAATGATTGAGGCATTTAACCCGGGAAAAAGTTTCAGGGTATTTTTTGGTGTTCGACATGAGAGCGACATCGTGTTTAAACCCCTTCTTGATTCGGTTAAATCTACTGTTTACCTAAGTCGAGAATCCCAAGATGGATTCAAGCATGGGCGATTAGATTACAACGCCTTAATGGAAGAATTAAAGGCCGATTTAACACTGCTGCAATCGGATGTTTATTTATTGTGTGGACCCGTTGAATTCATGCAAGAAATTGAACGCGGGTTATTGTTTTTTGGGGTACCTGAAACAAAGATAAAACGAGAGTATTTTACACCTCCGAAAAAAGAACCCACCAAAGAAAACGCAAATAAAATCAATGGTCCGGTAGCTATTACCGCAACCTTGGGTGGTCAAACTCATGAATTCACCTTTCAAGCCGGAAAGAAAACCTTATTAGAAGGATTGGAAGAGCAACGGTTAGATCCTCCATATTCTTGCCGAGGGGGTGTCTGCAGTTCATGTAGAGCAAAAGTTACTTCGGGCAAGGTGAGTATGCGCCAAAATTATACCTTAACGGACAAAGAAGTTGCTGAAGGATACATACTAACCTGCCAATCCGATCCATGTTCTGAAACTGTAAGCATTACGTTTGATGAGTAAGTGTATTGTAGTTTGCGGGACTTCAAGAGGTATCGGAAAAGCAATTCTTTCCTGTTTATCCAACGACCCTCAGCTGCACGTCGTTGCACTCAGTAGAAACGTTACGGAACTAAGTGAAATTTATAAGGAAAACAAACAAGTTACCGTACTTCCTTTTGACTTGTCTTTAGCGGTTGATGCTCAGTTAAAACAGCACTTTACGGGAATTACAGAAGTTCACGGATTAATTAATAACGCTGGATATTTGGAACAGGGTGCGGCAGAAACGCTCTCCATTGAAGCCTACCATCGGTGCATGCAAACTAATTTTTTCGGTCCAGTGGCTTTAATTCAATGGCTATTTCCGCGACTCAACGCAGGTAAAGCTCATGTGGTGAATATAAGTACCATGGGCGCATTTCAAGGAAGTGTTAAATTTCCGGGGCTTTCTGCCTATGCGGCATCTAAAGCAGCGATCACAAATTTCACGGAAGTTTTTGCTGAAGAACAAAAAGATTCTGGAATTCGAATGAACTGTTTATGTCTAGGAGCGGTCAACACGGAAATGTTACGAGATGCTTTTCCAGGGTATGTTGCCCCTGTTAGCGCAGAAGAAATGGGTGCGTACATTGCAGATTTCACGCTACGAAGCGGCCTTGTATTTAATGGGAAAATCCTTCCTGTATCTTCGAGCACACCCTAAGCGCTTAATGTCTTTGATTTAATAGGCATTTTTGATACATTTACATGGTGAATCGAATCGTTGTACTTATTGTGTTAATGGCTAATTTCATTGGGTATGGACAGGACATACATTGGTCTCAATTCAACGACAATCCCATCTTTCAAAATCCAGCAAATACCGGTGAATTTAATGGGGACACCCGATTTATTGGAAATTTCAGGGATCAATGGCGCAGTGTTTCTGTTCCATTTCAAACGTTTAATGTTTGTGTTGATCGAAAATCAAAGCATTTCAATTACGGGTTATTAATGTTTCATGATCAAGCAGGCGATGGCAAGCTCAAAACCATTGAAGCCATGGTTACCTTATCAAAAACCTTCAAATTAACCTCCGACTCCCTTCATATTCTCTCGGGTGGAATTAACCTCGGAATTAATCATAGGCAAGTAAATACGGATGCGTTCTATTTTGATTCACAATACAATGGTTACATCTTTAATCCGCTATTACCGACCAATGAAATCTTTCAAACCGACCGTAAAACCAATGCCAATATTGGATTAGGGGCACAATATGGATGGAATATTTCTTCTCGACATTACCTTAAAATTGGTTTAAGCGCGTTCAATTTAAATCAACCGAATCAAGGATTTTATCAAGATGTAATCAAACGAGACCTGCGATGGGTTTGGCAAGTTAAATATAGCCAAGCACTCAACGCACGTTGGGATATCTTACCTTCACTGCAATATTCAAAACAAGGTCCCTATGACGAGGTGATGTTGGGAAGTTCTGTTCGTTACTACTTACCGGGAAGTGACCGAAATTATATACACAAAGCACTTTTAGCAGGCGTGTGGTCGCGCGCCCGAGATGCACAAATTTTGTCGGTTGGTTGTGAATACAAGGATTGGTTTGTTGGCTTGAGTTATGACATAAACACCTCAAAGTTAGTTCCTGCAAGCAAGGCGCGTGGAGGATTTGAGATTGCCGTTCGTTATATCATGTATCGTTTTAAACCAAAGCGAATCGATCATCGCGTATGCCCAGACTTTATTTAACCCTTATTGCATCCTTACTGTTCGTCTGCGTTGAGGGGCAAGTAAAACTGAAGGATTTAATATCTTTTGGAGATGAGCAGTTTCAGAAAGGGGATTATTATTACGCGACAAAAATTTACGAACAGGCCATTCAAATGGATTCCGTATCCGTTGATTTACATTGGAAACAAGCAGAAACACAACGTGCCTATAAAAACTATGCTGAGGCCGCTAAATGGTATGCCAAAGTGTATGCCGCAGATCCAGAATTGGTATATCCCAATGCGCTCATATATTATGCCCTTATGGTAAAGCAAACAGGAGATTATAGCAAAGCCTTGGCGCTATTCAAAAAAGCATATAAGGAAGCTGCAGCCTATCAAGAAGGGTTTGCCTACATTCGAGCAAAACAAGAAATAAAATCGACGGAATTCGCTATAAAATCAACCGTCAAATCAGTGAATAGTCCATTATTTTCCATGCCTGATAGCATTAACTCCTACGATGCGGAATTTGGACATATGTTCAAGAATGGGGTGTTTTACTTTTCTTCGTTAAAGGCCGATTCAATAAACACGAATGAAGAGGTATATACAAAGTTCTATCGCACTAGAACGTATACCGCAAACTTTGATTCGTTAAAACAGAACTATTCATCTCCAACTCAGTGGGAGCAGTTATCAGCACCGGAACGTAGCACCGGAAATGGGAGTTTTGATGATAATGGGTGGTATTATTATAGTATTTGTAACGATAAAGGATATAATTATCAATGTAAAATCGCTCGATTCAAGCAGGAAAACGGGGTAAATCAAATTGATACCTTGCCGAGTATTATTAATATGGAAGGGTCCAATACTACCAATCCGTGTTGGGTTAAACTTAAGAATGGGAAAAGCTACCTTTTCTTTTCATCCGACCGTGAGGGAGGTAAGGGAGGAATGGATATTTGGCTTGCGGGGATAAAGGCAAATGGGACCTTTGATACACCAAAAAACATTACTTCTATTAACAGCATTGAACATGAAATCACTCCATGGATGGATGTGGATTCAAACCGCTTGTACTTTTCGTCACCATGGCATTATGGATATGGTGGATATGATGTATTTGAGTCCAACCTTTTGGATAAAATGCAATTTTCCAAACCCCAAAATTTGGGAAAGCCTGTAAATAGTCCGGCTAATGATTTATATTATTTCAGGCAGGCTGACAGTGTATTTGTATCCTCGAACCGCTTGGGAAGTAAATCGAAAAAAAACCCAACCTGTTGTAGTGACATCTATTTTGCGACCATTGATCGACCAGTAAATGTTACCCCACCTCCAAGCAGCATACCGCCTGACAGTAATCGCATTGAATTTCCAGTAGCCTTATATTTCAGGAACGACTACCCTAATCCTAAATCGTATGCTAAAAAAAGTAACCTACCTTACGACCTACTTTATACTGATTATGTAAAAGCCCGGAAAGGGTATCTGGACAGTGTACTAGACAGAAACAGTTTGGCAACGTTCTTTACAAGTAAAGTTGACCGGGGCTATTACATCTTATTGAAATTATATGACTCCGTTCGGAATGAATTAGCCAGGGGAAACTCCGTACAATTATTTGCAAGGGGTTATGCAAGTCCATTAAATGTAACACAATACAATGTAAACCTTACACAACGAAGAATTTCTTCGGTTCAAAAATTCTTTTTGGAATATCAAAACGGCGCATTGAAAGAAATTTTGGATAAAAACAAATCCATTTCACTTGAAATTGTTGAGGTACCTTTAGGAGAATTTGCGGCAAATCAAAATACATCGGATAATCTTCAGGATAAAGCATCTTCCGTTTACTCAGTCGCTGCGAGTATTGAACGTAAAGTGGAAATTCTTTATATGACCCGAATTCAGCATCAAAATCTACAACGAATAAGTGCAGAACCCTTAGTTCAACAGGATGAAATCAAAGAAGGTGTGGAGGTAACGCAACGCATAACAATTAATCATGACGCGAGCGAACTTCAATTGAGTGAAGTTCGATTTAGTCAAGAAGGCTTGCAATATGAAATGAAATCCATAGCTGAAAATGAATCTGAAATATTATTCATGTTTACCCCCTTATTCACAGGAAAACACGCGAGTTGTTATGCAGATCTTTATTTTGAGGACATAAAAGAACCGCTCCGAGTATATTTTACCTTTATTAAAAAATAAGTAACTGCATAGATTCTGCTAACTTTGCCCGCATGACGACTGAAAAAAAATCCCCTAAGCCAAGGTTATATTTCATTGATTTTGCGCGGTCTATAGCCATAATCATGATGTTAGAAGGCCATTTTACTGGAGCAGCCTTAGCAAACCAGTATCGAGATGGTGAACATTGGCTCTATGCGCTTTGGCATAACCTTCATGGCTTAACATCGCCCTTATTCTTTACGACCAGTGGATTGATCTTTGTGTATTTACTAACTGGCGCAAAGTCTGACCTTTCATACTTTGAAAATGAACGCGTTCGCAAAGGATTCAAACGTGTATTGGAATTATTGTTTTGGGGCTATGCTATTCAACTATCTTTTTATACGATTGGAAAGGATATTTATTACGAATCAGAATGGCACTTAGATTGGCTTTACGCATTCCATGTGTTGCAATCCATAGGTATCGGAATTTTCTTTCTGCTGGTATTATTTGGACTGAAAAAGATAATCAACGTAGGTGCAATGCATTGGTATTATCTGCTTAGTGCATTGGCAATTTTGATTGCTTATGCCTATTTAAAGGATTATATTCAAACGGATGAAATACTAATTAGCAAAGGAAAAAATGCACATTACTGGCCCCACGGGTTTCCTAAATTTATTCAGAACATGTTTTATGGTCCCTTCTCTGACTTCGGTATTCTGCGGTATTCCAGTTATGTACTTCTAGGTGGAGTAATTGGAAGTCTGGTCAGAACCTATGAGCACCATTCGAAGAAGGCCTGGTTTAGTTTAACATTTATAGTTCTCGGGCTTTGTTTTAACTTCTTTACCCAAGGTATTTTACATGGCTTGGATGGTTTGATTGAATCTCTTGGAATGACTCAACACAGTGTACTGGAATTAGATACCACCCATTTTGTTAGATTTGGGCAAGTATTAATT
>JBEGMB010000169.1:0-6849 GCA_041183245.1 Bacteroidota bacterium | reverse complement strand
AAATTTCGTCTCGGATATAGTTATGATTTAACAGTATCAAGATTAGGAAATGGTCTTACGGGTGGATCCCACGAGGTTTCTTTCCAAATGGATATTAAGTGTAGAAAGAAACCTAAAAACTTTAGAAAAATTAGTTGCCCTTCATTTTAAGTGTAACGTTTAAATAAAATTGAATTTAAATTGAGCCAAATTAGCATACATATGAAACGTTCAATAATTACAAAAATCTCTTATGCCTTGTTTGCAGCGGGATTATTGGCTAGTTGTCAAAAAGAGACTTCTACTTCAACCGGTTGGGAATATAACAACATTAACAACGGTGGTTTTGAGAAAGCTGATTTTGAAGAACAACGTACTGGTCCTGGTCTAGTAATGATTGAAGGAGGTACCTTCACCATGGGCAGAACAGAAGAAGACGTTTTCGACGATAATAACAACCGTCCAAACCGTTTTACGGTATCGTCCTTTTATATGGACCGTACAGAAGTTACTAACTTTCACTGGTTAGAGTATGTATATTGGATGAAGCGGGTATACTACAAGACGTATCCTCACATTTACAAAAAAGCACTTCCTGATACTTTATGTTGGAGAGATCCTCTTTCTTACCGAGAAAAATTTGTGGAGTACTATTTCCGTTACCCTGCATACCGCGATTATCCAGTCGTTGGTGTTTCTTGGATTCAAGCCAATGATTTTTGTAAATGGAGAACAGACCGTGTGAACGAGTACATTCTTGTAGAACAAGGAATTATTAAATGGCATTTTGCTGATAAAATTGAAGACGGAGGTGATTTAGGGACCTTAGGACCTGAAAGCAAGGACGCTAAAAAATCTCAAAATGCTCCTGAAAACATGTTCAATACTGAAAGCTATTTAGCAGGTCAGTATAATATTGAGTCGGGAACAGTTAAAAAGGATGACCCTAAAAACTATAAATATTCAGGAAAAGGGTACACGTTAACAGATGGTAAGGTTACTACACCTAAGGAAGGAGAATCTTATCCACGTGATCCATATATGCTGAACAATTATGATCCAGTTTATGCTGTTAATGATGAAGATAACTATTACCAAGGAAAACGTTTGGTTCGATTAGAAGATGGAATCCTTCTTCCTAAATATCGTCTACCAACAGAAGCTGAATGGGAATATGCTGCGCTTGGCTTGCTCGGAAACTTAGACCCGAAATCTGAAAACATTGACGAGCGTAGAATTTATCCATGGGATGGGCATTATGTGCGATATGATGAAGAGCAATTCCAGGGAACAATTCAAGCGAATTTCGTACGCGGCACTGGTGATCACATGGGGGTTGCAGGAGCCTTGAATGATGGTGCTGACGCAACTACCTATGTAGACGCCTATTGGCCGAATGATTTCGGTTTATATAACATGGCGGGTAACGTTTCTGAATGGGTTATGGATACGTATCGTCCAACTACAAGTGATTTGGCGGATGGGTTTATGCCATTCCGAGGTAACGTATATCAAACTCCTCTTATGGTTCCAGACGGACTTCATGATAAATATGTTAAAACCAAGGACAATATTTATGATGTTCATGGCATGAAGGAATTTGTGAATGAGTATGCGCGCGTTTTGTATGCTCGTCATGGAAACATCGAACTTAATCTAGATAAGAATTACAAAGCGAACTATATCACTCAGCTTGAAAAAGAACGAAGAGACAAAGAAAGCGTTAGTGCTCCGTTGTTTATTTCTGCAATTGATTTAGTTGAGACTACTGATTCAATACGTTTAATTAGCAAATTTAATGGTGCCGATTCAGTTGTATCAAGACAGTGGAAAGTTGAAGGTCCGGGTAAAGTTACGTATGCATATGATTCCTTAACCAAAAAGAATTCCGATCAATCTGCATCTGCTTTAGTGAACTTCTCTACCCCAGGAAAATATACAGTAAGCCTAACTGTAACCACATCCAAAGGTGCGAAAGAATCTAAGGTCTTAACTGATTACATTACGGTCTTAGATAAATCGCAAAAGGCATATATCAATAGCCAACGACAAAAAGCAATGATTAATTCGCGTCAGGATATGCGTAAATACCAATTTAACAGTCCAAGTAATTATTATACTTCGAATGGGCGAAAACTAACATCACAAGACAAAGCGCAACTAGAAGTCCTTGATGAACTAAACTCGCTAATTGACACTGCCATTTTTCTTTACAATAAAGGTAATACAGTTAAAGCGTCTGCTTTCATTGAGAAATCATTGTTTGGAAATACTCCGATGACTAAACTATTAAATTCGGACTTCAGAAATGAAGCAGACATGACCGAATTAAATAAAAATGGAGAAGACGTTAAGAGCGGCGACCAAGCAAAAGATTTCGGTATTTACTTACAAAAACCAGTAGAAGGTGATGAGCCAGAATGTAAATGGACATATGCCTTTGGAAACGATTATTTAGATTTTAAATTCCCTCAATACAAAGACGATCAAACCATCACTACATGGTTGTTGAATCTTCGAAACGGATTATCTGAATATACCATTGAAAGCCGTGGTAAGCAACGTTGGAGAAACGTTACAGAAGAGGAGAATATTGGTCGTTTAAACTACAGAAAAGATGATTACATCGATTACCTAGACGGAGATTTAGAATCTTCTATCTATTACAACAATACGAAACGTAAAGAAGATATAAACTCAGGTCGTTTAAGTGCAAAGAATACAGTTTATCAATCTCAACATGAGAACTTAGACTTGAACAACGACCGAATAACTTCGAATTCATCTGGATGGCCAACAACATTGATTTCTGATCGTTCTAAAGTATATAAAGGAGGGTCTTGGGCTGATAGAGCGTATTGGTTATCTGCTGGAAACCGTAGATTCCTAGATGAAGATAAATCCAGCGCTACCATTGGTTTCCGATGTGCAATGGATCGCTTAGGCGGACAACCTAATTTGAATTACAAAAAGAGAAAACGGAATTAACATTCGTAACTTTAACTATCTTTGAGTCCCGCAATAGCGGGACTTTTTTATGGAACAATATTTCAATTTATTCTATGAATGCACGGGTGTATCTACAGATACCCGGACAATTAACAAGGACAACCTATTTATTTGCCTAAGAGGCGAGCGTTATGATGCGAATGAATTTGCACAGCAAGCGATCACAAATGGTGCAAAATATGTCATTAGTTCTGATCGAGCATGTTGCAATAACACCAACATCTTCTTTGTTACAGATACCTTGCTATTCTTACAACAACTTGCACATCACCACAGAAAACAGTTCAATATTCCAATAATTGGAATCACCGGGAGTAATGGAAAAACAACCACTAAAGAACTCATAAATGCGGTACTTGAAACGGAACTAAATGTGCTTTGTACGAAAGGTAATTTAAACAATCATATTGGAGTTCCCCTTACCCTACTCCAACTTAATGCTACCCATGAAATCGGCATCATTGAAATGGGGGCGAACAAACCGGGAGATATTGAAGAATTATGTGACATCGCAGAGCCAACACACGGAATCATTACCAATATTGGCCGTGCACACTTGGAAGGCTTTGGTAATTTTGAAGGTATCTTAAATACAAAACTGGCACTTTATCGATCAATAAAAGCAAATCAAGGAATCATTTTTTATAACGGTGATGATAGCATCCTAAGCCAACAACTACCACAAATCAGGACAATAAATTACAGTGTAGAAAAACCATCATATTGCAGAGGTAGGATAATTGGATTAACGCCTTATGTTACATTTGAATATTCCATTGAAGAAGTAATTTCTTCTGAAATTAAAACACATTTAATCGGTGCATATAATCTATACAATTTCCTTGCAGCGGTATGCATCGGCAATTATTTTAATATCCCGGCGCAATCGATACAAAAGGGACTGGAGAATTATATCCCATCAAACAATCGGTCTCAAGTACTTGAAACGAAACGAAACACGTTAATTTTAGATTGCTACAATGCGAACCCTTCAAGTATGAAGGCTGCCTTAGAATCCTTTTCTCAAATAAGCCACAAACAAAAAGTTGCAATTCTTGGGGACATGTTTGAATTAGGAACTGTTTCTGAAGAAGAGCATGAAGCAATCATTGACGCATGTGCTGAATTAGCAATACCTATTATAACGGTGGGGAAGGAATTTGAACGAATCACTACTGTTCGAACGCATTTTCAAGATACTCAACACCTTATTTCATCTGGTATTCTGTCTGAGTATGCGGATGCACTCATTTTAATTAAAGGATCAAGAGGCATCGGATTAGAGCAAATTGTACCCTTACTCTAACCCCCATATTGCATCAGAAAGGCTTTTAAGAATTCATCCAATTCACCATTCATAACACCTTCCACATCTGAAGTTTCAATACCGGTGCGAACATCCTTAACCAATTTGTAGGGATGCATAACATAATTTCGAATTTGTGAACCCCATTCAATTTTCTTCTTACCCGCTTCAATTTCACTTCGTTTTTCCATTCGCTCACGCAAAACCAGTTCATATAATTGTGAGCGCAACAATTGCATAGCTTTTTCCTTATTCGCTAATTGGGAACGAGATTCTGAATTTTCAATAATGATTCCTGACGGAGCATGCCGTAATCGAACTGCGGTTTCTACCTTATTTACATTTTGTCCACCAGCACCCCCAGAACGGAAAGTTTCCCAAGAAATATCTGCTGGGTTTATATGTATATCAATTTGATCATCCACCAGGGGATAAACATAAACAGAAACAAATGAGGTATGCCGTTTAGCATTGGAATCGAAAGGTGAAATCCTAACTAAGCGATGCACTCCATTTTCTCCCTTCAAATATCCAAATGCAAATTCACCATCAAATTCAAGAGAAACCGTTTTAATTCCAGCTACATCTCCTTCTTGATGATTCAGTTCAGTTACTTTATATCCTTGTTTTTGTGCCCACATAAGGTACATCCGCATGAGCATTGAAGCCCAATCACAACTTTCCGTACCTCCAGCACCTGCAGTAATTTGTATCACAGCACTCAAAGAATCCTCTTCATTCGACAACATGTTTTTAAGCTCAAGCTCCTCAACCAAACCGCCCAACATTTGATACTGGTCTTCTACCTCAAGCGCCGTTGCTCCTCCCTCCTTCTCAAATTCAATTAATACTTGTAAATCATCATATCCCGATTGAATTTTCTTAAATCCCTCTACCCAATACTTTAACCCTCGAATAATTTTCATCTGAGCTTCCGCTTTTTTGGGGTCATCCCAAAAACTCGGATCTTGTGTGCGCAACTCCTCTTCACTCAATTGTTGCGATTTTTCGGCAATTTTTAAGTAATTATAAATGGAAAGAATGCGTTGCTCTAATTCTTTATTTTGTTCACCGGTCATGTTACAAAAGTACAAAAGTTAAGTCCTAACCCGTTTGAATCACTTGAATATATTATTTTTGTAAAAAAAACAAACGCGATGAATATACCTGCGAATTTAAAGTACACCAAAGAACACGAGTGGATTGCTATTGATGGAGATGTGGCAACCATTGGAATTACCGATTTTGCACAAAGCGAACTTGGAGATATCGTATATGTTGAAATCGAAACGGTTGGCGAAAGCTTATCAAAAGATGAAGTTTTTGGATCGGTTGAAGCGGTTAAGACGGTTTCCGATTTATTCATGCCTGTTAGCGGTGAGATTCTTGAATTTAACGGTGAATTAGAAGCTAATCCAGAAGCTGTAAACAAAGATCCATACGGATCAGGTTGGATGATTAAAGTTCAAGTTTCTGACATGAGCGAATTAGATGGCCTAATGGATGCTGCTGCATACCAAGACTTAGTTGGATAATACAACTCTTTAAACATAAAAAAAGCCCTGACTCGTCAGGGCTTTTTTTGTTAGGCGTCTATCTTAGCATATTTCGCATTTCGCTCAATAAACTCTCGTCGAGGCGGAACGTCATCTCCCATCAACATGGAGAAAATCTGATCGCACTCTGCGGCATTTTCAATGGTAACTTGTCTCAGGGTACGAGACTCAGGATTCATTGTGGTTTCCCATAATTGTTCCGCATTCATCTCTCCAAGACCTTTGTATCGTTGTACATTTACAGAAGACTCGCTTCCTCCACCTTTCAGTTCTTGAATCAATCGATCACGCATGTCTTCATTCCAAGCATATTCAGATTTTGCTCCTTTCTTAACTTGATAAAGTGGTGGTGTAGCAATATAAATATACCCATGCTCAATCAACTCTTTCATATATCTAAAGAAGAAGGTCAAGATTAGGGTTTCAATGTGCGAACCGTCAACGTCGGCATCACACATAATTATTATTTTATGGTAGCGAAGTTTCTCAAGATTTAAGGCTTTGGAATCATCTTCGGTACCAATTCGAACACCGAGTGCGGTATAAATATTCTTGATTTCTTCGTTTTCAAAGATTTTATACTGCATCGCCTTCTCTACGTTCAAGATTTTTCCTCGAAGCGGTAGAATCGCTTGAAAATGACGATCTCGCCCTTGTTTTGCGGTTCCCCCTGCGGAATCACCCTCAACAAAATAAATTTCGCACGCTGCAGGATCTTTTTCCGAGCAGTCAGCAAGTTTACCTGGCAAGCCACTTCCTGTTAATACATTCTTGCGCTGAACCATCTCTCTGGCTTTACGAGCGGCGTGACGAGCACGGGCAGCAAGTATTACCTTTTCAACAATCATCCGTGCTTCGGTTGGATGTTCTTCCAAGTATGCACTTAACATTTCAGACACGGCTTGAGAAACTGGTGCAGTCACTTCGCGGTTACCAAGTTTAGTTTTGGTTTGACCTTCAAACTGAGGTTCTGCAACTTTAACTGAAACAACCGCAGTT
>JBEGMB010000168.1:0-6940 GCA_041183245.1 Bacteroidota bacterium | reverse complement strand
ATCCTGAACAAGTTTTTTCCCTCGTGCACCCATCGTTTTTGCGATTTCCGGATTGGTTCTTAGGTATTCAATCGCTTCACCAATGGCCCTCGGATCTTCAGGATCTACACAGAGTCCAACGTCCTGCGCTTCTATAAGCAGTTTCCACATCGGGAAATTAGAACCAATCACAGGAATTCCCGAAGCCATATATTCAAAAATCTTATTGGGCTGCGCATTAATGTGATTGGGAAAAGGAAGAAAGGTCACAATGCCAGCAAACGCTTTTTGTTTGATTGCCAAGGCTTCTTTTCGATTCACGTGACCACATGAAACCACCTTGCTCCAACCTGCACTTTCTGATAAGTTACTTTTAAAAACATCGTCTAGGGCTCCTGCTAATTGCAAGGTTGTTTGTGTATACTGCATGGCATCAACAAGTTGTGAAATCCCACGGATGGGTGTTAACCCTCCAATGTAGCAAACATGCGTACGTTCTTCTGTTGACTCATCAAACGCTAATTCGGATAATAAGGGATAGTTGTTAATATCAATTACTCGAGGATGAATTTTTTGAAAGCGCTCTCGAATAAAAGGTGTTGCAGTGATTACGGCATCCAATCTTTTAACCACGTAATTCTCGTAAAACTCAAAAATCCTTGAGACCATCCCTCTCATGGTTAAATAACTCTTGCCTAATAATTGCCGTGGTAAATCCTCATGAGCATCATAAATCACCCGTTTTCCTTGTCGCTTTAACTTTAGTGCAATACGCAAGAGTTCGGGATCGTGCAGATGATATATAGTACCATCCAAGGCCATACCCTTTTGGTAGACTTCATTCACCGTTTGCCACATGCGTTTTAATCGACTGCCTGTGCGAGGAGCAACAGAATGTATGTGAACGCCTTCTTCCACGCGTTCTGTTACGCCAGATAAGACCAAATGAACTTCTGCATGTGGAAACCTTTGAGCCAAGGAACGACACTCCTTCAAAAATATCCGGACATCAAGATCTGGATGTGCACTGCTCAGGTGAATGATTTTCAAGGGCGAAATCGACATGTAACAAAAGTATCAGAAAGGGAGTGACGAAATACAGCACACCCATTGAGTTTTCCCCATAAGATGTTGAATAAAGCGCTTTTAGTATCTTTGATGCCATATGCTAGGTAAACCAAGTTTATTGAAACGAATTCTGCGAAGGATTTTTCCGACGGTTAGCCCGTATATGATCACACGAATTAAGGACACGGATGGGAAAAACATACCGGGAACCCGAATTTCATCGCATACCTTTATTGATCACCCCGACTCCCTTTCACTGGCTCAAGGTGTTTATATTGGACATTTTAATGTGTTAGAGGCCAGCCATGGATTAACGATTGAGGAAGGCGTCCAAGTTACTACACATTGCGTAATTACCACCCATTCAAGCCATCAATCGATTCGGTTATATGGATCATCCTATGCGGGAAAGGAAATGATTGGATATGTTAAAGGGAGTGTAACCATAGGGAAATATTCCTTTATTGGTCCGCACAGTACCGTTATGCCCGGAACTATCATCGGAAAAGGAAGTTTAGTTCATGCATACAGTTACGTCAAGGGAGAATTTCCAGATTTTTCGATAATTGGTGGCAATCCAGCCAAGGTGCTTGGTGATACCCGAACAATAGACCGTACGTTGCTTGACCAATATCCTGAACTGAATTCGATGTATAATGAGTGGACGAACTAATTGGCTTGCTTATGGGTGTGCGATCCTTGTACTACTCGATGCCTTTTTTATACCTGATATTCGGATTTCAAGCGAATTGCCAGCATTTCAATTAACTGATTTCTTAGTTCCAATTATCGGACTCCTTTTATACCCCAAGTTACCCCAGGTTAGAAAAGAATGGTGGTTTATTTGGATTGCATTATTTGCAGGTTATATGTTGCTTCCAATTTTGATTAATGGTCGGATTAAGCAATGGAACGACTATTTCGAATTGTATAGGTTTATAAAATTAGGGGTGATTTTCTTATTATTTAGGTTTACCCAAAGTAAACAATTATATCCCTTGATTGTGGGAAGTTTTATGTTGTTGTTAATCATTAACGTGCTGCACTTATACAACGTATTTAATTTCAATGAACTCTTAACCTACACCTATGGTGACAGTATTCACTTTAAACTTTTCGGTAAGGACTCTCTTGGAAATCCAGCGGTAAAACGGATGTTAGGCACCATGGGAAATCCCAATACCAATGCCTTGTTGTTTTTGTTTTTTACCGTGTATTTTTTACCCATAGAAAAAAACCGAACACATTGGTCGCTCTGTTATTCCGCACTATTCATGGTATTTCTGTGTCAATCGAGAACTTCCCTTCTTGCTGCAGGTGTAGTGATTGTGGCGTTATTGATTCTTACAAAAAAGGACGGGGTAAAGGCCGCCGTTTGGAAGGTTGTTTCAAGTATCGGGCTCTACGTATTAGCTACCATGATTGCGACTTCGTTTTTTAAATATACAAGCTACAGTAATAGTTTAATGGATGGTTCAGCTCTATATTCCACGTCATTGCGCAGCAGGTGGGAATCATGGTCTATCCTGTGGAATATGATAAAAACTAAGCCGCTCTTTGGTTTTGCTCCTTATAAATCATATTTCACCGCGCACCAATTATATGCAGAAAATGAATATTTACTCATTTGGTGGCGTTATGGGATCTTTGGATTGTTGTTTTATTTAGGGATATTCCTTTTGCCTTTTTGGGAATTATTTAGACGGAAATTGGATACACACTCGGTAAAAGCGATGATTATGATTGGCGTCATGTTAATCGCTGCATTAACTAACAACCCGCTAACAGAACGTACAATAAGTGTGCTCTTTGTGTTTATACTTGCAAGTGGATTACAAAAATCAAAAGAACATGACAAAACTCTTGCTCATTGGTAGTAATACCGGAAACGCGCACTTAAAGAACTACTTGGAATTAGTACGTGATTACTTCGATGAAGTCTTGGTTGTAAGTGATTACCCTGTAGAATACGCCCCGTCTAAATCGGTTTCATTTTCACTTAAGAATCCATTTAAAATTAGGAATTCCATTGAAAAACTTAGACAGATTATCCACGATTTCAACCCAAGCATTATACATGTGCACCAAGCAAACAGTTATGCGTTTATTACAGGCAAAGCCAATAATAAAAGTATTCCTATGGTACTCACTGCTTGGGGAAGCGATATACTCCTTTTACCAAAACGATCGATCATTCATCGGTGGTTAGTAAAGCAGGCCTTAACTAAGGCTGACATTGTAACAGCAGACTCCATACAAATGATTCAGGAAATACAGGGTTTGTGCCCGGGGAAAGATGTAGTAAATGCAAACTTTGGAGTGGATTTAGAAATACCTGAGGCAATGAATGCCGACCGTGAACTCATACTTTATTCGAATCGGATGCATGAACCGCTCTATCGAATCGAAGACATCCTCATCGCATTTAAGGCGTTTAGCAAGGAAATGAGCGGACACTTAATTCTTGCCGGCAAAGGAAGATTAACAGAAAATCTTAAAGCATATACCAATCAACACCTGCTTACTCAACAGGTTACTTTCACCGGTTTTGTTACAAAAACTCAGAATAAAGCGAACTATTTGAAGAGTAAGTTTTTTATTTCAATTCCTAAAAGTGATGGCACATCGATTTCGTTACTGGAAGCCATGGCATATGGTTGTATTCCAATGTTATCCGATATCCCTGCGAATCGAGAATGGGTTGAAGATGGGAAAAATGGGATTATAATCGGTCGAACAGAGGCATTGAGTAAGGCAATAAAACGAGGGCTTGAATTGGATGCAGAAAAGGTTCAACATTATAACCGTGAACTCATTAATCAACGGGCAACAAAACGCGCTAATGCAGAACTATTTAAGGGAATTTATTCTCGTATATTAGCGTCTGAAGCCAAGGCAAATCGATAGTACAAGTACAAGGTAAAGATTAACCAAATGGCTTGAACATAAGATACCGTTTGAAGGGTTAATAGAAATACGTCCGATGATTTACCGTAGAGCAAAGGGAAAACCCAAAAGGGTATCACTTGAATTAAGGAACTCACCACGCCCATAATCAAGGCATAACGTTGTTTGTTTAGCAGCAGAGGAAGTGCTGAAATCGGTGATAGGACAAAGTTAACCATTAACCAAAAGGCCATCGTTTCTGCATAAGTGCCTGCTATTCCCCAAGTAGTTCCAAAAACAAATCCGAAAATCTCGGTGCCATAGAAAAAAAGGATGGTGAAGGGAACAATAGAAATCAATGTCAGTACACCAATAGTTTTTGTAAGAATCGGCGTAAGTTCCTTTATTTTGTGCATTGCTTCAGAGGAACGGTTATAAAAGAGTTGTCCAACGGATACACCTACCAACATCAATGGAATTCGTAGCATTTGATACGCGTGACCATACGAACCATAAACTGCTTCACCAAAATACGCCAAAATTAAGGTCGCAAGCAACATATCCCTGCCGTTGTCAATGAACACATGTGGAAGATTCAATAGCGGAAATTCCCGATGTTCTTTGAGAACTACACGAGTTTTACGTGAGGAAAATAACGTTCGGAACCGATGATGTGTTTTTCGAAAGTCCCAAATAAATTCAAGGGCGGAAATGACAAATCCCAATAGGGTGGCAAGAATAAGTCCGAAGGATTTCCAATTCAAGAAAAAGAAACCCCATTTAAAGGCGTTAGAAACCAAGGAATTGGTGATTTTTTGTCGGGAAATTATGCCATACGTTCCGGTGCGAACGGCCCAGCTCGTACCCACGTTAATTACGATCATAGCGGCAGTCCCAAGTATTACACATAGTATAAACCAAGGTTGAAAATTCAATAGATCAAACACCAGGGAAAATACTAGTAAGAAACAGGCAATAAAAACTAAGAGCCAAAAAGAAAATAAATACACAAACCGATACATCAAGTAGGAATGCTCATCGCGTTTGGGTAAGGGAAGAGCCGCCTCATATCGCAAGGTGGCTATGGAAGAAATGAAGGCAATTAAACGCATGTAATAAAGCATTTCACCCATTTCGGCGTTGGAATAAAGCCGGGTTAAAATCGGTGCGATGGCATACCCAATCACCTGAGCCATTAAGGTCCCTGAAAAAAGCACGGTGAACGATTTAAATACATCGCTCTTAGTGAACTGTCTTATTCTTTGTAATGGCATTCAATACAAAGATACTATGATTATATTTGTCGGACTAATTCAGAATTGTATGAAACACGTAGCGGTTATTGGAGCTGGAACCATGGGAAATGGGATTGCTCACGTATTTGCCCAATTTGGACACCAAGTAAACATGATTGATATATCGCAAACCGCGTTAGATAAAGCAATTGCTACAATAAGTAAAAACCTTGACCGACAAGTAAGTAAAGGGGCGCTGACCGAAGCAGAGAAAGAAGCAACCTTAGCTAATTTAACTACGCATACCGACATGAAGTCAGGAGTTGTAGGAGTTTCACTGGTAGTAGAGGCTGCAACGGAGCATGTTGACTTGAAACTTAAAATCTTTAAGGAGTTGGATGCGCTTACCGATCCTTCTGTAATATTAGCTACAAACACATCTTCCATATCCATTACTCAAATTGCTGCAGTAACTGGACGACCAGACAAGGTCATTGGCATGCATTTCATGAATCCTGTTCCGGTAATGAAATTGGTTGAAATAATCCGTGGGTATTCTACTTCAGATGAGGTAACAAACACGATTATGGACATGTCTAAAAAACTGAATAAAGTTCCTGTTGAGGTGAACGACTATCCTGGGTTTGTTGCGAACCGCATCTTAATGCCAATGATAAATGAAGCAATTTACACCTTATATGAAGGTGTGGCCGGCGTAGCGGAAATTGATACGGTAATGAAATTAGGGATGGCTCATCCGATGGGACCCTTACAACTTGCGGATTTTATAGGGTTAGACGTTTGTCTTGCTATTTTACGCGTATTACACGACGGATTCGGTAATCCGAAATATGCGCCATGTCCGTTGTTGGTAAACATGGTTATGGCCGGTAAAAAAGGTGTAAAATCTGGGGAAGGATTTTATACTTGGACCCATGGCACCAAGGAACTAATCGTCGCAGAGAATTTTAACAAATAAGGTTACAGGTTATGCTTTCTTGGCATATAAGACTGCTCTAACTTATCATAATCAAAAGGGAAATCAAACAGGTCCCCCATTGTACAATTCAAGGCTGACGCAATTTTAACATAAGTCAATAATTGCGGGTTCGATTTACCGTTTTCAATTACGGATAAATTTGATGGCTCCATTCCAACCGCCTGAGCTAAATCCTTAAGCGCTTTCCCTTGTTTTTTGCGAATTAATCTAATTTGCTTTCCAACATTTATCAATAGGTCTTTATCTGAGTACGTTGCCATATGCTGCCTTAGTTTAAGTTAGTTCATGTAAAAGTCAAAAATACACAGAATATTCATATGGATACCTAAGGAGAAAAATAAAAAAGCAAAAACCACTATTTCAGTAACGATTCCTTTAATTCAGTAACAACTATCTTATCGATTGGGAAGGTCATATTATCCGGTATTAAGTCCGTCAATGCATGCCATTCTACGCATTCAAAATCACTTGAATCCAATGAACCGATAGGGCTATTTTTTAACATAACATTAATCTTATTTGAATTTAATGTTACTAAATAATAAAATGAAATGATTTGGTCTTCCGCGTTAAAAACGGAAGCTTGATAGAAATCATTCAGATAAAACAAGCGCGCGGATTCAACTGGAACACCTAATTCTTCTAGAAACTCTCTTTTTAATGCATCTAAAATCCCTTCCCCTAGCTCTAATCCGCCGCCAGGAAACTTAGTAAACTCAAATCCATTTCGTCGTTCATGGGATATAAGGACTTCCCCTTGATCATTAATTAC
>JBEGMB010000167.1:0-3201 GCA_041183245.1 Bacteroidota bacterium | reverse complement strand
ACCGAATTATGATGAGTACCAAGAGGGCTGAACCCATATTGATTATTCCGATAAGCATCATCAGGACTAAGATTATTACCACGTTGATGTCAAGGAAGGCTAACCAATTGAAAAGATCCTGCTCTAGGTCAAAAATACTTACCACTTTAACCATTTCACCATGCTCCGTTGGTATAAGTTTAATGGATTTAGTGATGTTTTTATGGGTATTATTCATTTGATACCAATCCTTGGTGTGGATTTCATATCCTGATATAAAATCATCCGAAGTGCCATTGCCGGCTGTTATCTTCACCTCATAAATCCGCGTTTCTTGGTTTCTTATAGGATAATGGAATCTATAATGAAGGCCAACCTCATCAAGTATTTCTTTGTAGGGCTCACCGGATGAACCCTCAGCTGTTCTTGCTGTGTTTAAATAACGGATATTAATGCGATGTGAATCAATCAGTTGGGTTTTATGTTTGTTTGTGGTTTCATAGAGTTTTAAATACAAGGTGGTATCCTTTAATTCCGTAGGTAGATATTGTCCTCGGAATTGCGTTAATCCTTTTCCCCAGTCATAACTTAGATTGGATGGATTTCCTTGCAGGCTGAATGAAACAACGAATTTATTATTCACTAACGAATCCCACAGGTCCAGTTGCCCGCTGATTCCCCAATCGTTTAATTTCTGTGTTACGCGAATATCACATATCACTAATTTTTCATCATAGTCTTCGAACCCTGTATCGTAAATTCCAACGATATTGAATGTTCTAGAAATAGGGGAGTCCTTTACGAAAAATGCAGAAACCTCATCGTTTAGTTTTAGGTTTAACTGTTTGCAGATTCTTTTGGAAATTAAGATGTCTGAAGAGGAAGCTTCCTTCGTGTAGTCAGGAATTTTTCCTTCTTTTAGGTGTTCCTTGAGAAAAGTAAAATTGTAGGCACTGTCAATGCCTTTAAAAACCAAACCGATGACATCCGTGCGCTTTCCAATCGCTTGAATTAATCCAGGTTTATACGCTACGCGATTGAATCCTTGAACATCATCAATTGATGAAAGGATGTTTTCTATCATCATGGAAGAGTGAATCGGATCGGATTCATAAAACTCAGCATTGTTTTCGTTTTGAATAAAAAGTGGCGCTGAAAAACCAGTGACTTTTCGTCGGATTTCATTTTGAAATCCATTAACAACAGCAAGGGTTAAGAGGTTTACAACAATGGATAGTGAAATACTTATCACTGCTATACGCAATATGGGTCGTGAAACTTTTATACCTTGCGAGCGATTCGGGAGAATCCGTTTTGCAATGAAAATTTCTACTGACACGTTGTTTTATTTTGTTTCCCAAAAATACGGGAATCTAGTGCGCCTTTTACAAGGTCATGAAAATTATCTGGCTTTATTTCGATTGACTAGCGTTTTTATACTTGTTTGGTTATTGAATGCTTCTGTATTCGCTGTTCCATCGGATGCTAAAACGGTATATCCCGGTGCTGAACGTATGTCGCTCTATATAGATAGTTTGAAAGGAAAACGCGTAGCTGTAGTGGCCAATCAAACCTCGGTGATCAAGGGGGTACATATTGTTGATACCTTACTTTGTGAAGAGATTAATTTAGTTAAGATTTTTGCCCCAGAGCATGGGTTTCGGGGAGAAGGAGATGCCGGCGAACACATAAATAGCTCAAACGATGTGCGGACCGGAATTCCAGTTGTTTCTTTATATGGGAACCATAAGAAACCTACGGCATTTGATTTAATGGATGTAGATGTAGTTGTTTTTGATATTCAGGATGTTGGCGTTCGATTCTATACCTATTTGTCTACGCTTCATTATGTAATGGAGGCATGCGCTGAACATAATAAACAATTGATTATTCTTGATCGTCCCAATCCAAACGCTCACTATGTAGATGGTCCTATCCTTGAGCCAGAGTACAAGTCTTTTGTAGGAATGCACCCCGTGCCAATCGTTTACGGAATGACCATTGGTGAATATGCCAAAATGATTAATGGTGAATTTTGGTTAAAGGATTCGTTACAATGTCAATTTCAAGTAATACCCTGTAAGAATTATACGCATAAATCAAAATACAGTCTCCCGATTCCACCCTCACCAAATTTGAAATCAGATTTAGCCATTTCCTTATATCCCAGTTTGTGTCTTTTTGAAGCCACAACCATTAGTGTTGGTAGAGGAACTTCGCGTCCTTTCGAACAATACGGTCATCCTCGATTTCCTTTTACTGGATATTCTTTTATACCCAAACCTCAACCGGGGGCGAAAAACCCACCGCACGTGGATCGCATTTGTAATGGGTATGATTTATCTAAAACGGCTCAAACAAGAACCTATGAATTGAATTTATTTTACCTTACCAATGCACGCGATTTACTCGGAGATTCAGCTGTTTTTATCGATCAGAATGCCTTCTTCAATCGACTCGCAGGAAATGGTAGTTTAAAAGAACAATTATATAAAGGATGGGGCTCAAAAGAAATAAGAGCATCTTGGAAACCGGGAATTGATCATTTCCTCAATATTCGCAAAAAGTATTTGATTTATCGTTGAGTTAACTTCGCTTGACTTTCCTCAACTGCTTGTTCCATACTTAAGGCATAGGCATCAAGCTTTGCACCCAATTCCTTGTCATTGGCACTCAAAATTCGAGCCGCTAAGATTCCTGCATTTTTTGCAGCATTCAAGGCTACCGTAGCAACAGGAATTCCATTAGGCATTTGAAGTATGCTTAATATGCTGTCCCACCCATCGATGGAATTACTAGATTTAATAGGCACACCAATTACTGGAAGCGACGTGAGTGATGCAACCATTCCTGGTAAATGTGCTGCTCCGCCAGCGCCAGCGATGATTACATTAATTCCATTCGTTTTAGCTGCCTTTGCAAATGCTACCATTTTTTCAGGGGTTCTGTGTGCAGAAACGACTTCAACATGCGTTGGAATTTCAAATCCTTTCAACATTTCCTCTGCTTCCTTCATTATCGGATAATCGGAGGCGCTGCCCATAATTATTGCTACTTTATACTTCATCGCTAGGAGTTTTGTCTTGATTTGGTTTACTTGCTTCCGTTTGATCTACTTCTTCAGTTACGGGTAAGGTGGTGACTGGCTCCTGATTTTGCTCAATAACCGTATTCACCTTATTTCCTTCGTAGTGTATGGTATTCCCAATGTCAGTAAACACC
>JBEGMB010000166.1:0-6012 GCA_041183245.1 Bacteroidota bacterium | reverse complement strand
CTGGCTAATCTTGACGATTATTTTCGTATTTTGTTTCGATTGAATTCAAACGTCCCAATTAAAGTCAAGTAAATGCCATTCTTTTCCATTATTCTTCCAACTTATAATAGAGTATCGTTTTTGACGCGAAGTATTGGAAGTGTATTAAGGCAAGATTTTCAAGATTGGGAACTGCTTATCATTGATGATGGTTCGACCGACCATACGAAAGAAGTAGTGTATTCCTTTAAGGATAATCGAATTAAGTATGTCTATCAAGAGAATTCGGAACGAAGTGCTGCTAGAAATAATGGAATTAATCAATCGCAAGGCGCATGGCTTTGTTTTTTAGACAGTGACGATGAATACAGTACAAACCATTTATCCAACCTTCTTGAATTCATCAAAATGGAAAATCCTTCCCTAGCAATAATCGCAACCGGCTTATTGATAGATCATGGAAACCTATCGATAAAAAAAGATTTTTTAGACCTTCAAGCCAACCTTCTCGAAGAAATTGGAAGGAAGTTCCTCCTTCCATCCCAAGTTTGTGTGCACCGGACTATTTTATCTAATGAGAGATTTGATGCTCGTTTTAGACTTTGGGAAGATACCCATCTTTGGTTGCGCATCGCTGCCCAATATCCGGTATATCAAATTGAACAATTTACGGTCATTCAACATGTGCATATCGATGGAACGGTCGTGCAGGGCATGAAAAAAGTGCAAATGGTTGAAGTGAATCAATATATAAGTGCAATTCTAGACCTTAAAATCAACTATGCATCACGCTTTGATGGTAAATTATCGCCATTATTTTTCGATCAATACATCGATTCAAAGTACCGAATGTATCTTTACCGAGCTAGACAAAACAAACAATTTCGAGTAGCATCTCAACTTTGGATTAAGGCGTGGCAACATCGTCCGTCGTTCTATCTTTTCACGGAATACCCTAAAATTGCATTAAACTATCTCAACATTGGTCTTCATGCGCGATAATTCTTTGAATATCCTTTTGATTGCCTCTTGGTATCCATCCAAGGAGAATCCAACAGCCGGTAGTTTTGTGCAAGAACAAGCGCATATGTTGAGAGATTTCGGTCACCAAGTCACCGTGATTCATCCGTTTATGCTCGGAACCTTCGTGAATGCCTTCAAGAAACGTTCGTATAATTCATTTTCTGAGGAATATGGTATTCGTGTCTTGCGGGTAGGTGTGGCTCCTCCACTGCCTTTTTTTCGAGGAATCTCTTATGCATATTGTTTTCAACGCGTACGGAATGCCATGAAAAACTATGGACTTAGGATGCAAGAATTTACAATCATCCACAGCCATGCCGCCTTCATGGGAGGCTATATTGCTATGAAATTCTCACAGTATCACGGAATTCCTTTTCTTCATACAGAGCATGCGTCTGGTTTACATTTTAATCCAAAACAATATACATCAACTGACATGCGGGTATTGCATAAAATATATTCAAACGCAAGGAATGTGCTTTTTGTTAGTCGCTATTCGTTAAGCAGCACGTTAAAGAACCTGAAGCTTGCCGATTCTGTACGGTACGATCTTCTTCCCAATGCGATTGATAATTCCTTTTTTGAAGAACCAATTATTCGTGATTCTGTTCCAACTAATTTTCTGATGGTAGGAGACTTTCTTCCTGTGAAAAATCACGAATTATTATTTCAGGCATGGATCATTGTTCAAGACAAATATCCCGTTGTCAATCTAACCATAATAGGTGATGGAATTGATAAAATTGAACTTATCAAGCGATTTCCTTCATTGAACCTCGACACGGTTACTGTTTTACCTCGGCTAAATCGCGCCAAATTACGAAAGGTGATGTCAACGCATGAGGTAATCTTGTCCTCAAGTATTGTAGAAACGTTTGGGTTAAGTATCGCTGAAGCCCAAGCCTTAGGAATCCCTGCCGTGGTAACAAATTCAGGAGGGGTAAGGGATATTATTACCTTAGAAACTGGAATTATAACAGAGCCAAGTGCATCGGCCTATGCCGAAGGAATATTACAAATGATTCAATCGTATCATGCCTATGACTCGATTAGGATTCGACAATTAGCCAGCCAACGTTTTGCTTCGGAAGTTATAATGAATCAGTTGAACTCAATATATCAACAAGTTCTTTAAGGGATTTTGTACTTTTGAAACGTGATTAAGGTACTCATTCTAGCGTATGACTTTCCTCCGTATGTATCTGTAGGTGGACTTCGTCCATTCAGCTGGTATAAGTACTTTCGGGAATTTGGAATCGATCCAGTAGTTATAACAAGGCAGTGGAGTAATTCATACGGAAATCATTTGGATTATATCGCACCAGGCTCGAGTAGTTCAGAAATTACCGAGGAAAGTACATTCGGTAAAATTATTCGAAGCCCCTATCACCCAAATTTGAGTAATCGCATCTTACTGAATCACGGGGAGCAAAAGTGGCGCTTAGTTCGAAAGGCAAATTCTGCCTTCTTAGAAGTTACTCAGTTTTACCTTCCCGTTGGCCCTAAAATTGAATTGTATCATGCCGCAAATCGCTATTTGAGGTCACATAAAGTTGATTTAATTCTTGCTACAGGAGATCCGTTTGTATTATTTCATTATGCGAGTAAATTAAGTAGAACGTATAAGACACCATGGCTAGCTGATTATAGAGATCCGTGGTCCCATCACAAAGAAAATACCCGATCTTTTTTTGTGAAGTTATGGTTGAAGTCATTAGAAAAACGGATTGTAAGTCAGGCGATTTCTTCATCCACAGTATCTAATTTCGTTCAGCAGAAAATAAACGAAATTATACCAAAACTATCTGTTGAGATAATTCCCAACGGATACGACCCTGAAGCTGTTAAGGGAGTTCATCTTATTTCACCTCAAAACAAGGTATTACGTTTTGCATTTGTAGGGACCATCTATGACTGGCATCCTCTTGAATTATTCTTAGAACAAATTTATTTATTCAAAAAGGACAATGAGATTGCATTAGAAGTAAACTTCTATGGCACCAACAAAACAACTTGGATAACTGATTTTATTCGAAGAAAATACCCGAGCATGGTAGGCACGGTGAATACCTTTAGTAAAATGCCAAACCAAGAGTTGCTTAAAACGCTTGCTTCGCACCATGTCATGATTCTGTTCAATTATTATTCCTATCTAGGTACTAAAATATTTGATTACTTAGCTATAAAACGGCAAATTATTTTATGTTTTGAACAAGATCCTGAGGCTGAAATGTTACGAAAGAGACATTTCTCAATAAAAGAAACGGCGAATGAGAATACTCAATTACAAGCAGATGTTTTGCGTAAAACGAACGGAGGTATTGTTGTAAAAGATGTGTCACATTTACAAGTTGTTCTAACATCACTTCGAGCCGAGTTCCTACAGACGGGGAACATTGCATGCGATTCCCGGGACATAGATCAATTTTCTCGAAGAATTCAAGCAGAGCGTTTAGCAAGCCAAATAAAATCAATCGTATCCCAATCAAAACGATGAACAGAAAGCTCGTAATTGTTGATTATGGAATGGGGAATCTAAACTCACTTAAACGAATGGTGTCGTACAATGACATTCCCGTGACCATTAGTAACAAGGCATCAGAACTGTTAAGCGCAACACATATTATCCTTCCTGGGGTCGGTCATTTTGGTCAAGCAATGGAGCAACTTAAACGAAATAACTTAATCGAGGTATTAAATCACCTTGCCTTAGAAGAAAAAAGCGCATTTCTTGGAATTTGTCTTGGAATGCAACTGATGACCTCCTTTAGTGAAGAAGGGGATTGTGAAGGCTTAGGTTGGTTTCAATGCAAAACGGTCAATCTGCAAGTTCATACAGCACATCAATTTAAAATTCCGCATTTGGGATGGAATACCCTCCGAATAAAAAATGACAATAAAATCCTTACGGATATTTCGCCCTCAGATGAAATGTATTTTGTTCATGGTTTTGGAGTTGTTAAAGCCATAGAAGAAGAGGTCTTGTGTACCACAAACTATGGGGTTGAATTTGTTTCCGGATTGCGTAAAAATAACTTAGTTGGACTTCAATTTCATCCCGAAAAAAGTCATGAAAATGGTCAACGTATTCTTTCAAATTTTATAAAGTCATGTATCGACCACGAGTAATTCCCTGTTTATTATTACAAGGACAAGGGCTTGTTAAAACTAAAAGATTTTCATCGCCCACTTATATTGGCGACCCTATGCATGCGGTGCATTTATTCAATGAGTACAAAGCAGATGAGTTAATATTCTTGGATATAAATGCTAGCATTGAAAATCGGTGTATCTCCATAGATTTGGTAAGGGAAATAGGAGAGGAGGCCAACATGCCATTTTCCGTCGGTGGTGGAGTAACGACTTTAAATCAAATTCAACAGCTGTTAGAAGCAGGTGCTGAACGTGTCGTATTAGGAAGTGTGGCCGCAAGAAACCCTGCCTTTGTTCGCGAAGCCAGTAATCGTTTTGGAAAGTCGAGTATTGTGGTTTGTGTAGACATTAAACGCTCTTGGTTAGGTAAAAATGGTGTTGTGTTTTGCAACGGTAAACACGCTGTTAAGGCAAATCTGATTGAATACGCCAAAATGATGGAAATCAATGGGGCTGGTGAATTAATTATACAGTCTGTTGATCGCGATGGAACATATCACGGCTTAGATCAACATGTGTTATCAGAAATCTCGAATGAACTAAGCATTCCAATTACTGGCATGGGTGGCCTTAGTTCCCTGAATGAAATAACATCGGTTCACAAAACCTTGAAACTGAATGGCTATGGTGCAGGTAGCTTGTTTGTGTTTCAATCAAAAAATCAAGGTGTACTTGTGAATTATCCTTCTCAAGAAGAACTGCAATCTTTATTTTGAATCAGTAGGTTAATTGTGTATTCAGATACCGAATTGGATTGTATCTTTGCACGATAATGCAATCTGAAACAGTTTTTTATCAATTATGTAACCGATGTGTGATGGATACAAGCGATCCGGGAATCACCTTTGATTCCAATGGAAACTGTAATCATTGCAGAGAGTTCATAACCAAGCGTGCACATTTTAGTTATCAAGGTGAGGTAAGTGATAACATGCTATCTGACTTGATTCGATCAATAAAAGCAAGGGGTCGTAATAGGAACTATGACTGCATTGTTGGATTAAGTGGAGGCGTAGATTCATCATACACAGCATGGAAGGCCAAGGAAATGGGATTGCGCGTGTTAGGGGTTCACTTAGATAATGGTTGGAATTCTCTAGAAGCGAACCAAAATATCCGAAACATAGCAACTAAACTAAATATTGACTACGAATGTGTTGTGTTGGATTGGCAAGAGTTTAAGCAGATTCAAGCGGCATTTCTACGAGCCAGTATTCCTGAAGCGGATACGCCAACAGATATTGCCATTCTTTCTGTTTTACATAAAATAGCAGCTAAACATCGAGTGAAGTATATATTGAGTGGAGGTAATTTTGCAACAGAGGGGATATTGCCGAAGTATTGGCATTATAATGCAAAAGACTTAAGGTATTTTAAGCATATCTGTTCTAATTTTGGCCCAGTTAAGCTTCGTTCTTTTCCCACCTTCGGGTTCGTTAAGGAGGCCTACTATAAGTTGTTCAAGGGGATAAAAATGATATATTTCTTGAATTACTTGCCGTTTGATAAAACGGAGAGCATCAGTTTACTCAAAGAAAAACTCGATTGGAAGGAGTATGGCGGTAAACATTATGAATCGAAATACACCGGATTTATACAATCCTATTATTTATATAATAAATTCAATATTGACTACCGCCGAGCCACATTATCCTCTCAGATATGCGCAGGTTCCATCCGAAGGGAAGATGCCTTAGAGATTCTGGAAAATATACCTTACCAGGAGGATCTTGCTTCAACAGAAATGAAGTATATCGCGAAGAAACTTGATTTTACAGACGAAAAATTTAATGCCTTACTGCTGGATAAACCGCGTTGGTATACCAGTTTTCCGAACGATGAAAAACGATTAAATTG
>JBEGMB010000165.1:0-5435 GCA_041183245.1 Bacteroidota bacterium | reverse complement strand
TTGACGTAACTTTGTAGGCGCGTTCGCCCCCTGACTTGATTCTTGCCATGTGTAATTCAATTTTTGGCAAAGGTCAGCAGGCGGTGGGGGCTGGGCAAGATGGTGTTCGTCGGGGGCTTACCTCTGCGTAACTCTGCGGTTAAGCGCACTCAACGCAATTACAGCCGAGCAAAGTGTTTTGGATATACCCGTGGTGTCCTACTACTCAGGCCACTGTGTTTCCACGCCTGCAGGCAGATTTGGAGATCCTCGAAGCACCTCCTGTACTGGTTTGTGCCATATGAAAATCTGTTTGGGGCAAAGGTCTTCATACCGAAAATACGAGGCAAGATGCGGTTGGTCGGGGGGGTACTCTGGTAATGCTTCCTAAAAGGAGCCGGAAAAACAAGATGGTGTTGGTCGGGGGTTTACATTGAAAGCGGCTCATTTATTCACCATCAACTTTTTTGAAATGATACTGCCCTTTTTGGTACATATCTGTACAAAATACAAACCGGAAGCAATATTGGATGGAAGTGAAATACTCTTTTGACTTGCATCTACATTGGTCTCGTAAATTATATGGTTATAAGAATCAAAGAGCATTACTTTGTGAATTGCAAATCGAGAATCAATGATAAAATGACTTGTTGTGGGGTTGGGATAAATATTAACATCATCGGTTTCTTCGAAGGGTGAATCAACCGAACTGGTCTGACAAAAAAGTGTATCCATGCACCCATCGTTTGTTACTTTTACTATCCAGCAATACCTGTTATTATCATCTTCCGCCGTACCGCCTGCAACAATATTACCACTTGATAAAGCACCTACGCCATACAAAACACCTCCATTTGGATATTCATCAGGAAGAAGGGGCGTGGGGAAACTGCGTCCCCAAATACTATCTCCTTCGGCTGAAAATTTATATATCCAACCATGCCCACGAGATGGATCAGAACCATTTTTTGCGCTAAACTGACCGACACCTACAAAATGACCATCCACAGTTCTGCCAAATCTTTGCAACTGCTTTGCCCCTATACTTCTGATATTGCCAAAATTGAAACTCCATTTGATGTTAAAATTCGAGTCGAAGCGAGTCAACTCGGATTGAAGTAGTTCTGTGTTGAAATAAATATCTTTTCGCTCCAGACCATATGTAATAAAATCCCCATTTTCAATAGGAATGACATTTCGGATAAAACCGAGGGATGGAGAGTGGTATTGTTTTATGATATTACCTTGATAGTCCAAAATGTGGATGCCATACCGATATTCATTCAACCAGGGATTGGAACTTGGGTTTACAGATTCACTTGTAATCATAATAAAAGTCGAATCAGAATAAGGCCTCAAGTCTGTGATATAACTATCGAAAGCAGTAAAAGAATACTGTTTGTCCCACAAAATATCACCTGAATGATTGACATATTTTACCACACCCACAACCTTTAAATCTGGGTGCTGGACAACTCCGTACAGCAAATAACCACCTTCTACTTCCAAAGGAATGTACCAAAAATTGCTGATGAGTGTGGTGTCTGTATATTCTTTGATAAATGAAATTTCCAAATCGGAGGAGAGTTTTATTAGTATGAAACTATTTCGTTGAACAGGTGCAGCAGTAGCGATATAACCTTCGTCCAAGGTTTTGCTAATTTTCCCCCATTTTTCAGAAACAGCCAGTTTGTCACCAAGAGAGTCAAGCAAAAGCACTTCTTTTAATATTGTGCCATTCGAGTCAAGTTTGCTTATTATTAAACCTTGTTTCCATTCAGTATTGTTATTAAACGCATCACCATATACTATTAAGTTATTATTATCAACTAAAAAATCAGTAATTTGAGTATTGGGATAACTTATAGATGGGAGATAGTTCCAGTTGTTTTGAGAAATTAGGACACCATTGGTTAACAGTACGATAAAAAGAATTTTCCACATATCTTTGATAATTATCAATGCATCATTGGTATAAACAAATGATGCGTATAGTTAGAAAATTTAGTGCTTAACAATAAATTTACAGAATTGTGGCAGGCCGCCATCAATCCTAAATACCACAAAATATATCCCGGATGAATATGCTGCTGTATTTATGATCAATGCTTCATTTTGAGCAAAAATGTCAGATGTATAAATGATCCGACCGTACTGATTGGTAATTTGTAGATTTCCGGTGGAGCTTTCTTCGAACTTTATAGTCAGTAGATTATCAACAGGATTAGGAAGTAGTTGAATTGGAGTAACCGTTTCTGCAATTATATGTCCATTCGGCTTTGACCGTTCTCCATTGCCACTACAGTTGGTTTCAACCCGTATCCCATTTCTCCAAAGTAGAATTTCGCTTAAAAACGCCGCTTCATCGCAAATTTGGGTTTTGAGGATTAAGTTTTCAATTGAAGATTCAGGCAAATTGTTTAAAGTAAACCCCTGCGAAAGTTCATTTTCCAGCATATCAAAAACTTCACCGAGCCGGTTGAGTTCAGCCTCTTGCTCTCCGGTCAAATCATGTTCAGTCTCTAAACGATGCCATGTTTGCACGAATTCAGCACTATTTCCAGTAAAAAAGTGATGTTTGGCAAGTTGCAAATCCGTTTGGTAGGTTTGCAGCAATGCCAACCAATGCAAAATAGAATCAACTTGAATGGAAACGGTATCCTGTTCGAGGTTGCGAAGGACTCTGCCACCATCCCGGTTCATGGCAAGCCGCAGTTTGTGAATTGCCGACTTAGTTTGTTCAATGGCAACTTGATTGGTCAAAGTAGGCAAAAGAGCCTTTTTTATCGTCCATTCCGCTTGGTTTTCATAAAAATCTTCTTTCCATTCATCTACTATTGCTTTCGGACATGGGTCGCATGGCTCTTGTTCTCCGCAATCAAGATTGGGGGACACCAAATCCTCTTCATTGATTCCTAAAGAGCCTTGTCCAACATTAGGATTTTGCAGCGGGTCGTTTGCATCGTAATAATAATCAACCGAAGTCCCCAAATTTTCAAAAGTATGGCCGACATTGGAGAAAACATTGCCTGTTGGAATGTCAGGGTTCTGAGTATTGGCATTTAGTCCTGCTTGAATTTTACGGATAGGCCCATTTATTTGAAAATCTCTGGGAAACAGTAAAACCGCTCCCAATAAATCGTTAGCGTTTGTATTGCATTGGTATAAAAGCCCATCATCGTTGCCGCTATTTATTCCATTTGCTCTATTGCCAATATTAAGATGAGAATACGAATTGTCTTCTATAGTATTGGCTAATCCCTCACCGAGACTCTGACAATCCGTCCCAATCAATAATTCTGTGGGTGTGTCATTTCCGGTAAAAGCGAAGGTGTTGTCCGAGAATCTGAAACCAGCAGTTGTTCCCTTTATCTGCACGCCGACAATTTCAGTTGCAGAGGATGGGCATGGGTCTGGTTTTTGAATATTAAAAGTGTTGCCAACAATTGAAAAACCACTTGTCGATTGAGATAGCACATCCTTGTAGCAGCCAATAAAAGTGTTTCCCCGCACAGTAAATGAGCCATTATTTTTGTCCAGTTTGTCTGCATGGACTCCAATGTCAAGCCCCTCAAATCGGGCACTTGAAACACTGAATCCGGCATTTTTTGAATCAATCCCCAATGCTCTGTTGCTTGTATCTGTGCATTGGGTTCTCAAATCTTGAAACCTTCCACCAATAATTATAAGCCGAACAATTCCAGTTAGATCTAAAAAAGTAGTTTTATTGTTTCCGTCTCTGTATTCATCTGTTATTGAAAACCGTCCGGAAACGAGCAGGCTTGAATTTGCGGCACCCGTACCTGGAGTTGCGTAAGCACCAAATCTGATGCCTATTGTATTATTCACAAATTGCCCGCCTACTACGGTCACTATGCCGCCTCCTGAACTTGGTATTGGTTTACTGATGGGATCGCTGTCTTGAACATCAATAGCAATCTTGGCGTGTTCTATTTTTCCGTTGGTTGAAATCACCACACTACCCTGGTTTGCTGCAGTTTGGGTGGCAAATGTTGACCCTTCTACAATGACACCTTGCCACATTCCATTGCAAGCAGCGGTAATAGTTGACGAAATTCGAAGTTTTGCCCCCCGTTTTACTCGAATAGTTGAACCGGGGAGCATATTTATTTGTGAATTTACTAACAATTCACCTGAATGAACTATGATATTTCCAGAAAACGAACTTGGTATCGTTCCGGGATAGTTAGTAGTTTTGATTTGCGCACTTTGCAAAACTGGAGCAAGCTCCAAGTATGTTCTCATCCGTTTGGCTTGTTCGGATGTAAATTGATTTCTACAATCTCCGGGATTGGTGTTACTCATAAAATTGCGCACAATATGCTCTGGCAACGATGGGTGTGAACAACTTATAGAGGCATTAATTGATGAGTTCGAATGAGGCTGTGTGTCGCAAACGTAATCACCGCAGCAATCACACGGACTATTTGGAGAACAACTCCCGGGCGTTTCATCGCATCCTTCATTGCTCAACCCTGTAAAAGTATGCACTAACCCCAAGTTGTGTCCAACTTCGTGGACCAGTATTTCTGAACGAGTGACAAGCACACCATCACGTTTTCCATGAATTTGACAAAAATTGTTTGGAGTATTAAATTCCCAGCCTCCAATTCCATCTACGTCATGAATGACGTAGATATGGTATGCTTCATTTATAGTTGCCGGGGCTTGAAGTTGGTCTCTGACCTCTAATGTATTCAGGTTTGTTGTAAATACCTGGAACGCTGAACCAGAACAAGGATTTGTATATGGCACAAAATAGATTCTGTGCTTATTGAATGCGCTATTTAACGTCGCCATTACAGCGTTTGCTTCCGCTTGGACATCCCAGTTGTTTGTCCACAAATCATTAGTCGGCTGTAAAAAATTAACCTGAACCCTGATAAAGTATGGTCCATGATAATCTTCGTAGGGCCCCGGGATGGGGTAGTTGTAGTTGATTTGAGCAGAAATAGAATTCAAACAAACAAAAATGTAAAGACTCACTATTACAAGAGGTCTGGCGAAGTAGAGCGTGAAATTTTTCATATTGAATGGCTTTGTTGCATGAATCCCAGGGTACCCAGACTGGATTTTTAGCATAAAATGAGTCGGCAGATGTAATTTTGAGTTGCGCAACCTAAAGACCACACCCACGCGACTCATGACAAAGGTAAATTCGAATTTGCAATCCGACAAACTTAAAGACCGCTGTAAAATAACTAACTGGCAAGAAGTAAACCCCCAACCAACACCACCTTGTTTTTCCGGCTCTTTTTCAGGAGCATTCTCCGAAGCCCCTTTCTGCAGACTCGGTGTAAACCTGGAGCGCTGCTTTTTTTAACCGCAGCGTTGCGCAGAGGTATTTTTCTCTGCGTAACTCCGCGTCGTACTCTGCGAAACTCTGCGGTTAAGCGCACGCAAACGAAATTACAGCCGAGCAAAGTATTCCGGAT
>JBEGMB010000164.1:0-4032 GCA_041183245.1 Bacteroidota bacterium | reverse complement strand
TGAATCATTATCCCCATGCTATCAGTGCTATAAAAGCATTGTTGAACCAAATACAAAAAAATGAATAATTCTATTTTATTTTTACATCGTAAATTTATTCATTAATCTGTGTCTTTGAAATTTTCCAACCCGGAACAATTCATTATTGGTTATTCTACATCTCGTTATAAGGGCTACGAGACCAATGATTGTGTGGTTAAAGCATTTGCCATATTGTTTGGTATATCTTACGATGAATCACATGGATTTGCTCGAGGATTTTTTCAACGTGACGAACGAAATGGAACAAGGGGATTAACTCAAGGAATTCGTACTATGATGAAACATCCTCATGCGCGGTTTAATGGCCATATTACGGAGTTGGAATGCCGTAACAATGAAACTGTAGGTTCAATTCAAAAAAGACATGCAAAAGGGATATTTCTTGTGGACACATTTGACCATGTGTCGGTGCTTTGTGATGGCGTTTGGTTAGATTACAAAGGCTTGATTAACTCGAGTTCAAAGGTTAATGCCGTTTATCGATTTAGTGATTTTGAGCATTATGCGACCATTCGTTCTCAATTTGGACAAGATAAGAAAACGGAAATTGATTGGCTAACCCTAATACTGTTGGCACTTATAGCTTATGCGGTATTTTTCGAAGGGGATAAATTGAAGCGGGATTTAATCCGATTAAAACACTGGGTTACTACGGAAGTCTTTTAGTCTTTAGCCATTTAATTTTCTAACTTTGAGCTAAATCGTTGGTATATGAAAGTTGCAATTACCGGAGCAAGTGGTCACGTTGGTGTGGCACTCATTGAAGAGTTAATCCGTCGTGGTCATCAAGTTCGAGCCTTGGGATTTAATGATGTAGACTATTTTATTAAAAACAATATTGAATATGTTAAAGGACATGTGAATGACCGTGCCTCAATCGAGCAACTCCTAATAGGTTGTGATGCCTTAATCCATTCTGCTGCCGTAATTTCAATCAATGGAGGACAGGGTGGACATGTACGAAAGGTTAATGTGGACGGGGTGCGTAATGTCATGCAAACTGCCCTCGACTTAAACATTCAACGCGTAGTGCACATTTCATCCATTCATGCCTATGATCCACTTCCTAAGGATGAGACCTTAGATGAAACACGAAACTTTGTGGATGATACGGCCTTTGCCTACGATCAAAGTAAGCGGGATGGACAATTAACGGTAATGGAATTTGTTAACAAAGGATTGCCAGCATTAATTGTAAATCCAACCTCGGTAACTGGACAGCCCGAAAATAAATTATCACTTCAAGGAAAAGCCATCTTAGATATTTACCTGGGTAAGATCCCAGCGATGTTCGCAGGAGGCTACGATTGGGTGGATGTTCGCGATGTGGCTTCATCCATTTGTAATGCGCTCACCATGGGTAGAGTAGGTGAGAATTACCTGTTGTCGGGAAAGTATTACACAATGAAAGAAATTGTAGCCATTGTAAGTGAGGTAAAAGGAAAGAAAATTCGAGTAGCCAATGTACCGGTATGGTTAGTCCAAATGGGCTTGCCGTTTGTTAAGTTACAATCGCTTATCACCGGCAAAGCACCGCTTTATACGAATGAATCGATTGAAATTTTACTTCATGGGAATTCAAAGATTAGCCATGATAAGGCGAAACTTGAATTAAATCATAATCCACGTTCTTTTAAAGAGACTGTGGCCGATTTAATTGCCTGGTTTAAGGAGAATGGGTACATAAAAAAATAACAAATGACTGAACAGTATTTTCAATGGATTTCATGGGCATGGATTGCGATTGGAATCATAACCTTTATCTATTTATTTAAACAAACAGCTCCATATGGGAGGCATTCCAATGAACGTTGGGGTCCAATGATCGACAACCGCTGGGGTTGGTTTATTATGGAGGTATTTGTGCTTGTGATTCTTGCGTATTTCTTGTGGGATGCTAAAAAACAGCTGAATGTGGTCAGCGGAATCATGGTCGGACTTTTTGTGTTTCATTATTTTAATCGATCGATTGTCTTCCCTTTACGTCTGAAGACAAATGGTAAAAAAATGCCGGTGATCATTATGGTGTCTGCCATGCTGTTTAATACCATGAATGGTTTTTTTATGGGATATTATTTTGGGAATTTCGCTTCGTATACGATGGATTGGTTAACGGATCCACGATTTATAATTGGAATGATTGTGTTTTTCACAGGAATGGCCATTAATTGGCATTCGGATGCGATTCTAATAAACTTGCGTAAGCCGGGAGAAACCGGGTACAAAATCCCGCAAGGAGGATTGTTTAAGTGGGTTTCTTGTCCTAACCTGTTGGGTGAAGTCATTGAATGGGTAGGTTTCGGAATATTAACTTGGAGTTTACCAGGATTGGTATTTGCGATATGGACTTTTGCCAATGTAGTCCCTCGAGCTATTTCTCACCATAAGTGGTACAAGCAAAAGTTTCAAGAATATCCACCGGAGCGTAAGGCAGTGATTCCTTTTCTTTGGTAGGGATTACGACAACCAATGCGTGGAATGATCGGTTTCGATTAAGTGATTTTCTTCCATCCGATAATAGCTTATAAAACCATGGCCCATTCTTGGGCCGATTTTTGCCCCGCTAAATATTTTTATTTCGCCGTTTAATGGACTTCCTAAAGAAAAAGATTCAGGATATAAGATGTATCGATATCCGCTTAGCTGTTCACTATTCATATTAGCCTTAAAACTACCGAAAGCCGGAAGTTTTCGTCCGTTATTTATAGGTTTCGGTTGGTCGTAAACTAATTCAATTTGACCCTTATAACACCGATAAATTTTAGTAGCAGGAAAACTGTATTGTTTGAGTGGATTGACTTGATCGAATACCTTTTTGTATTGTTCAAGATTCGGATTAACCGGCAAAAAGTATTGTTCCTTCACTTCATCCCACGCAGTACGAATATCTGTTTCTTTGAATAGGATTCCTTCTTTTCGTTTTTGTTTTTGAAAATCTGCTTTGAAATCCTCGTAACTGTAAGGTTTATCTGGTCGACTTAATCGTTTCAATATTCGTATGTACTGGTTTTTATGTTTTTCAAAAAAACGAGTATCTTGAAAGTCTATCTTATCAATGCTAGCTATGGCGGCTTCTAGCTCAATAATTAATTGCTCACGGTTCAAAATCACCTGATCTAATTTGAGGGTTTCTAGCACCCCGTTAAGCATAGGGATTATTTCACGCGCGGCTTTTTTTGCACCTCTTCTATAAACCGTTTTGTAGGTTCCAATATATAACGGGTTCTTGCCATCAAGCGAATACTTCAGTTCATTTATAATAAAATGGGCTTCTAGAGATAACACGGTTCAAAATTAAAAACCCCCAACTTGACGTTGGGGGAGTGCTGGTTAATTTTCGCTCTCTTCAGAAACGGGTCTTTTACTAATAACCTCGTTGGATAAGTTAATTGTATAAAGTGTAGTTCCTTTAACGCATTCGTAGCTTTCTCCGTAAACCGATTCTATGGAATCATATTCAAATGGGATGACAATGTTATTCATTAAATCAATTACGCCGTATTTGAATGCTGCACCAACAGCACCGCATTTAGCAACAATAACATAGCCATCAGTGCTTGAACTTACATCGCAATACTCAGGTTCGATCAATAATTCCCCTTGTTTGTTTAAGATTCCCCATTGGTCCTTTGAGTTCTTAATACCAATGTTGATTGCCCCGTATCCGTAGTTGTACTCTGGAGTTACAAAATCCGTGAAGTTGTTCGTTAAGCTGTATTGACTTGAATTTACATTGTAGATTGAAGCTTTTCCATTAGCTTGTATTAGAAATAAACTATCGTTCAATGGTTCGATGGTAGAAGCACGGTTGATCAAAACCTTTCCTTCTTTATTAAGTAAATCATACCCATTAAAATCAATAGAATTTGCTATGAAATGTTCGCTTTCAAGTGTGATTTCAGAATAATTAAATGACACCAATTCATCTCCTTTTGAAGTAACCAATCCATAGGTTCCTCCTGTTGCGTCGCCATATTCACCGCGTGTGAC
>JBEGMB010000163.1:0-3079 GCA_041183245.1 Bacteroidota bacterium | reverse complement strand
GCAATGGCCTATAAAGAAACGTTTGGAAAGGAGGCCATACCCGTAAGAAGTGGAGGCAGCATTCCTATAGTTGCAATGTTCGAAGAAGTCTTGGGCTTAAAAACCATTTTAATGGGCTTTGGCTTGGATAGCGACGCAATTCATTCTCCCAATGAGCATTATGGTCTTTATAATTTTGAGATGGGAATTAAAACAATACCCTATTTTTTCAAACACTTTGTGGAACTTTCTAAAAATCAATAGGTGTTAAGTAAAAACTCCCCTAAAAAACTATTTTTACTCGATGCTTACGCGTTGATTTACCGCGCTTATTTTGCGTTTGCCAAGAATCCCAGGGTCAATTCCAAAGGACAAAATACGAGCGCTGCTTTTGGTTTTACCAATGTTTTGATGGATGTTTTGGCTACAGAAAAACCAACGCATCTTGCCGTAGTTTTTGACCCTCCGGGTGGAAGTGAGCATCGTCAAACTGCGTTTGAGGCCTACAAGGCCCATCGCGAGGAGATGCCAGAAGATATTCGTGCCATGATAGGTCCTATAAAAGATATCGTTCGTGCTTTTAATATTCCAATGATCGAATTACCTGGGCATGAAGCCGATGATGTGATCGGTTCCTTAGCTAAAATTGCTGAGCAGCGTGGATTTACGACATACATGATGACTCCGGATAAGGATTATGCTCAATTGGTAAGCGAAAACACATTCATTTATAAACCGGGAAGAGGAGGGAACCCTCCTGAAATATTAGGTGTACCAGAGGTTTGTGCCAAGTTTGAAGTAAACCATCCATTGCAGGTAATCGATATCTTGGGCCTTTGGGGTGATGCGTCTGACAACATTCCGGGAATTCCAGGCATTGGGGAAAAGACTGCAAAGCTCCTCATCTCGAAATATGGAAGCGTTGAGCAATTAATTGCAAATGCAGCCGAATTAAAAGGGAAACAACAAGAAAACGTTGTGCAATTTGCAGAACAGGGCTTGGTTTCAAAAAGGCTTGCCACGATTTTAATTGACTTAGATGTTCCATTCGATGAGGAACACTTGGTGGTTTCTGATCCTAATCCTGAGGCCATTCGATCCTTGTTTACAGGATTAGAGTTTAGGAATCTTCTTAAAAAGGTTCTTGGCGAAGAATTGGTTGTAACCTCGACTTCAACTATTAAAACGAAGGGGCTTGTCTCTGACCAATTAGGGCTGTTTGATCCGGCTGACATGATGGACATAACTACCCAAGAACCCGATGTTTCTTTCAAAACGATCGAAACGGAAAAACCTTCTTACCATTTAATTGATACCCCGAAAGCGAGAAAAGAACTCCTTGAATTATTGCTTGAGCAATCCAGTTTTTGTTTTGATTCCGAAACAACGGGTATAGATTCCCTTCATGCTGCCCTTGTTGGATTTTCTTTTTCCTTTCGAGCAAAGGAAGGATTCTATATTCCAACACCTCGCGAAAGCGATCAAGCCAGGGCTATTTTAGAAGAATTTAAGGTCCTGTTTGAGGACGAAAAGATTGAGAAAATAGGGCATAATGTAAAGTATGATCTTCAGGTGTTAAGCCGCTATGGTGTTGTGGTTAAAGGGCCATTATTCGACACAATGATTGCCCAATATTTGATCAACCCTGAAGCGAAGCAGGGCATGGATTTTATGGCGCAGTATTACTTGGGATATCAACCGGTTTCCATCGAAACATTGCTTGGTAAAAAAGGTAAGGGTCAAGCCAACATGGGTGATCTAGCACCAGAGGAGGTATATCAATATGCTTGCGAAGATGCCGATATAACCTTACAATTAAAAACAGTTCTGGCTCCCGAAGTAAATAAACCCCATTTAAAACATCTGTTTTATGAGATGGAAATGCCTTTGGTTCGGGTTTTAAGCCATATGGAAGAAGAGGGAATTGCAATCGATGTGCCGGCATTAAAGGCGTATGGAAAGGAATTAGATACGCACCTTTTGACCCTGCATGAGGAGATTATATCAATGGCAGAAATTCCCTTTAATCCTGATTCCCCCAAGCAATTGGGCGAAGTGCTCTTTGATCACTTGAAAATTTCGGCAAAAGCAAAGAAAACAAAAACGGGTCAGTATGCCACTTCAGAGGACGTGCTTCAAAAGCACGAACAAGACCATCCTATTGTTCCCAAAATACTCGAGTATAGACAGCTTAGAAAATTGAAAAGTACTTATGTGGACCCTCTACCTGATTTATGCAGTCCAAGGGACGGGAGGATACACAGTAGTTTTATGCAAACGGTAACGGCCACGGGAAGGCTAAGTTCTAATAATCCAAACCTTCAGAACATTCCTATTCGTACGGCGAAAGGAAGAGAAATACGCCGAGCCTTTGTACCAAGAGATGAGTCTTTTAAGATAATGTCAGTAGACTATTCGCAAATCGAATTGCGAATCATTGCAGCTTTGAGCGAAGACCCATCGATGATTAACGCTTTTAAAGAAGGATTAGATATTCATTCAGCTACCGCAGCAACGGTTTATAATATCCCGATTTCAGAGGTTAATCGGGAACAACGAAGCGCTGCAAAAGCGGTGAATTTTGGAATTATTTATGGACAATCGGCCTTTGGTCTTGCTCAGAATTTGGGAATATCTAGAACGGAAGCTAAAGGAATTATTGATGCCTATTTTGAGCAATTCGGAACGATAAAATCCTACATGGATCACGTAATTGCGTTTGCGCGAGAACACGGATACGTTGAAACCATCATGAAGCGCAGGCGCTATTTGCCCGATATACATTCTGCAAACGCCATGGTACGAGGATATGCCGAACGCAACGCAATCAATGCACCGATTCAAGGATCGGCGGCGGATATCATTAAAATGGCAATGATTGCTGTTGATAAGGCCTTGGCCAAAAAAGACATGAAATCCAAAATGATTTTACAGGTGCATGATGAACTCCTGTTTGATGTTCATGATACCGAACAAGAAGAAATGAAACGCCTAGTAAAGGAAGCCATGGAAAAAGCGGTGGATTTGGCAGTGCCTATGGAGGTCGAAATGGAAATAGCAAATAACTGGTTAGAAGCGCATTAATTATGAAAAATACCCT
>JBEGMB010000162.1:0-40926 GCA_041183245.1 Bacteroidota bacterium | reverse complement strand
TGCCTTGGCCCCATCGTCAAGTGCAATTACGGCAAAACCATCTACAGACACCAAAACACTTGGAGTTACTATTTGGTCAGATAACTTCGATAACGCAGCTAACTGGACTGTTGATAATAGCGGACAAGCTGGAATAGAGTACGGATGGAATATAAATAACACCTCAGATGGCTGGTGGTCTGCTAATGGAATCACTTCAACCGGCGGTGGAAATTATGCGGAATTGGTGAACGGAGACCCTACACAAACTCCGGGAACTCAAGCTTTAGCGGTTACTTACAATTTAACTACAGCTGCTCCAATAAATATTGCGGCACTTGGAGGAACAAACCAAGTAAGTTTATCGTTTGAGCAGTTCGGTGCGCGATTTAATGACTTACAAGACATTCAAATCAGTACGGACGGGACTAACTTTTTCTCTGTTGGAAACAACTTAGATAAGCCCGTGCTTTCTGCATCAGGTGGTTCACCCTATACTAATCCTGATGTGAAAATCATCAACCTTGCAACCGTATTACCGGCGAATCCAGGGAATGTTTGGATACGGTTTAGCTGGACTACAAATTATCCGAATTCAGCAACGAATCCTAATGTTTGGATTACCTATGGCTGGTATATTGACAACGTTAAGATTGTTACTAATCCAACGAATGACCTAAGCATTACTTCAAAATATTGGGGTACGGCGGGACTTCCTTATTTCCAAATCCCAACCACACAAACCGCGCCAATTGATTTTGAAATCAATGCATTCAATGGCGGAATTAACAGCCAATCTGGTGTTCAATACAGCATCAACGTAAACGGTGGTGCATTTACCTCGTCAAGTCCCGCAACTACAATACCTTCGTTAGACACAGCAACGTTAACGGTAAGCAATCCGTTTACTCCGGCTGCGATTGGAAATTACACGGTCGTTCATGCCTTGACGGCAGATTCAACAGACGACGTGCCAGCAAACAATGTGATTGCAAATACAGCATTTAGTGTAACAAACTACATCTATGCGCGTGATAATGGAACCCCTGCAGGGTCTACATCTAACGGAACGGATGGTTTTGAGTCCGGGAATTTATTTGATATTTGGAGTGCTCAAACCTTAAAAGGAATTGACGTTAGAATGTTAGGAGGGGCCAGTGGAACGACAGTAGGAACAGAGGTGTTTGTGAAATTGTATTCAATTGATGCAACCACAGGTGACTTTGTTTTTGAATCTGAATCAGATCCATACATCGTAACAGCCGCGGACTTAAATGTAAACAAAATGCTGATGTTGAACGTTCCCGTAAATTTAGTTGCGAACACAACATATTTAGCGGTTATGGGGGCATATAGCCAAGGCTTGAAAGTTGTTAATGCCGGATCTTCAGAGCCGCAAACATCTTTCTTCTTTGATTATTTTGATAACACATGGTATTATCAAACCGGTACACCATGGGTTCGAATGAATTTTGATCCGACCATTGGAATAAACGAAGAATCAGCAAGTATTGCTACTTTGGTCTATCCAAATCCAGCGAATGAGGTGTTGAATGTTAAAATGGAAATCAACAACGCAACTGCTGGAGTAATAGCAATTTATAATGCAGCAGGAAGCAAAGTAAAAGAAACATCGTTCAATGCCACTAACGGAGTATCCGTTGAGCAGGTGGCGATTAACGACTTATCTGCTGGATTATATACCGTGAAGATTACAACGAATGATGGGTTTGCTACACGTAAATTCACCAAAAAATAACGAGTAATTACAAGTAATTAAGGCCGGTTATCCGGCCTTTTTTTATGGATTGGATTGAAGGGGGATATATCGGTTTGTTTGTTGCCTCATTTTTAGCGGCAACCATACTTCCTATTGCTTCGGAAGCACTGTTTATTGCGATGCTTTTTTCTTTTAATCCGTGGGTTTGTTTATTCGTTGCAAGTACAGGAAACACGTTCGGGGGGTATTTAAATTATGGGATTGGTTATTTAGGAAACCCTAAATGGTTAGCAAAAATTCGTGTTACAGAAGATCAAATTTCACGCTGGGAGCATAAGGTCAACCGCTATGGGGTTTGGTTAGCACTTGTTACTTGGCTACCGTTTGTTGGTGACGTAATAGCCGTTGCTTTAGGCTTTTTTAAAACAGCGTGGAAGCCAACCTTCTTATTTATCTTTATCGGCAAATTTGTACGGTATTTATTAATTCTTCTCTTTTATTTATATGTTCAATAAACTGCCAGGTTGGGTTGTTAAAAGCGTTGTTATTTTGCTTTTTACGCTGGGGTTGTTTCGGTATTACTCGAACACAGAACCCTATGCTACCGGCGATGGAATTGAGTATATTTTAACCACGGAAGCGTGGTATAATCACGGCACACCAACGATAAAGTCCGAAGATTTTAGTTCATTTAAAGCTGATTTTATAGCGCATCAATCGTGGGAATCGAATTATAAGGCCGCTGCGTTTGATGAGGTGGAACGCTTTTTAAAAGAAACTCAATCAAAAGTGAAAGAGCCCATTCGAACAGAATTCGGTGGTTTTTACAGAAACAATAACGGGGGAGTTTACGGGTATCATTTTGTGTTTTATTCCTTATTAAATGTTCCTGCTCGGTGCATGACGGATTTATTTAATATACACCCGATTCATGCATTTAAGTACACTAATCTTGCAGGTTGGATACTCCTATTGATTTTATTCATCGGCACGCAGCTTGTTTTCGATGAAGTATGGTTGTTTTTAGCCGCCTTTTTAAGTGCTGCATTTTATTATAACACATGGACCCATCCCGAATTAACTACGGTTGTTTTATTGATGGCAAGTTTCATTTTTTTAAAACATGAACGATTTCACTTTGCCTTACTTACGTGTGCCTTAGCCACCTTGCAGAACCAACCCATTGTCTTTCTATTGCTTTGGATGTATGCATATGTGTGGAATAAACAGCGATACGCAATAAAACCAATGCTTCCGTTTGGAATTTATGGCTTGATTGTTTTTATCCCGTCACTGTATTTTTATAGTTTATTTGGAACTACCAGTTTGATTAAGGACGCAGGATTTCTTGCGGTGGAGAACATTTCAATTACCCGTGTTACCGGTTTTTATTTTGATTTAAATCAAGGAATGATATTAAGCATTGGACTATTTCTTTTGTTTTATACGGTAATGTTAGTGCATCGATGGGTAATAATGATTAAAAATCGATTATGGGATTCCTGGGATTTAATACCGCTTATCTTAGTCTCGATGACCTTATTGGTTTCGGCTATGAACAATTGGAATCATGGAATGGCGATCGTTAATCGATATGCCGTTTGGATTGCTGTACCCTTACTGTTTCATGTATTTCATTTAATGCGCGATTTTTCTATGCGGTTTCGAATACCGCTGGTGGTTTCGGCCTTAATTTCTCAAGGGATTTTATTAAGTGTCCATTTACCCTTTAACCAATTTGATTGGTCTAACCTACAACACATGCCCATAGCAAAATGGGTACTCAACCACCATCCATCATGGTATAATCCCGATCCACAGATTTTTATCGCCAGAACCAATCGGGTGTTTGATTTTACTAAAAACAGTTCTCCCGTGCTGTATTTCAACCAAAACAATCAACTGGTTAAACTTGCGGTCCACCTTGAGAATGTAGACACCTTATCAACCTTTGGTTATAAAATGAACTCATTACGCAGCTATCCCAAGGTAAAAAGTGGTCGAGAGCATTGGATTTATATCAATGATTTTAAACAAAGATCAACCAAATCGAGTGTTGAATTATTGCGAATAATTGAAAATTCAGAAGTGCAACGAATTATCAGTGATATGCGCGCTAATCCACAGTGGATAAAAGAAATAACACTAAAAGCTGAACGTAATCACATGGGCCTAGAGGAACAGCTTTTGCTAGATGCGCGGTATATTTTTAATGAAAATCACCCACGTTAGTTATTGAACGAATAGCGCCATTCTTTACAAGAAAACCTTGTTCCGCAGCCTGTAATAATGGAAGGTCGTCGTGGTTGTCTGAGTAAGCTAAAGCAATCTTTTGGCTAGGAAATACGCTGAGTAGCCGTGTTATTTTTTCTGTTCCGCGACAATTTACCCCCAACACATACCCTTGATTATTTATGGTTAATGTAGTCGCAATGACATGTTCGATGCCAAGCGAGTTACACGCGGGAAGAATAAACAGGTCTGGAGAGGCAGAAACAACTACTGGACATAAATTCTCTACCTGACAACGCTTAAGCTCCAACAAAATCTCCGAATTGAATGATGTGTTGTTTTCCCAAAACAAGCGAGCCATTCGTTCTACTTCTATCTGGGTATCTCCTTCGATAAAGCAAATAAAACGCGATTTAAATTCACTTGTATTTATTCGTTTAAATTTCCAAAGCAACCAAGAAAACACCTGTTTAATAAACCGCCATATCCGTTGTGGTTTTTTTTGGTAATAAAAGAAGCAAAAGGAAAGAATGCTGTCGTATTTATATAGGGTTCCATCAAAATCAAACAGCGCAAGCTTATCAGAATGGTTAGACATAGATAATCCCGATTAGGTACAAAATCCAACAAACCACGGTTCCTTGCAAAAACCGATCTTTAAACAACAAGGTGGTTGGGTCTCCTTCCCCTTCATATAATCCTTGTTCGCTTATTTGAATGAATCGAATTACCCCCATTAACACAAATAAGGAGCTATACATTAGCCAATCAGTGCCCAATGCTTTTACGACATCCGGGTCTATAGAGTATAACAAATATGCGGTAATCGTTATTGTTGCTGCAATGTATGTGAGGGTATTTAAAAACCCGACACTGTAGGCTTTTAATACCGCGCGGTGATTTACCGCATTGCCTTGTAATTGGGTGATTTCTGATTTTCGTTTAACAACGACCATTAGAAAGGCAAGAAAGAACGTAACCACCAAAATCCAATGGGATGGATTAACTGTAATTATTGCGCATCCAGCCAGTACCCGAAGCACAAAATTGATGGCTACAATGAAAAGCTCCAATAAGGGCAATGTTTTTAGCCAGAACGAATAAAGAATGTTTAAAATTAAATAGGTAAGAACAATGCCAAAAAAAACAAGTGGAAGCTTTGCAATAAAAAGTAAAGAAAAAGCAAGTATTAGCAAGCCAATTCCAATAAGGAAGGCCCGTTGTTTAGAAATTAAACCGGAAGCGATGGGACGATATTTTTTTCGTGGATGCAGGGCGTCTTCTTCCGCATCTTTAATGTCGTTGTTTATGTAAACAAACGAACTAATGAGAGAGAATATAATGGAACCCACCAATACCGAGCACATAAAATCCCATTGCAATAAGCGCAATGAAAAAATCGCAGGTAAAAATAGAAAGCCATTTTTCACCCAACTTTTTACCCGAAGTAAATACCACCCAATCTTCATTTTAGATCCTTCTTAACTTTCCATCCACTAAAGGCATCGCCTGGAAAGGTATTATATACGCCATTGCTATCAAGTTCATACACGGGGGTAATTTCAAAATGCTTCAGTTTTAATTCAAAAGATTTCATCCAACCCGCTTGAATCTTTACGTGAGTTTTTCGCATTGGTTCCAATTCCTGAATTAATGCAGCATTATTTTCTGAAACCCACCTCCAATTTTGAAAAACAGCTATGCTTGAGTTAAGAATAAATAATCCCGCAAATCCCATGGAGTATACCCTAATCCACCCCTTTTTTTCTTGCATTAACACTGCTAAAACAAGCGCAAAAATAAAAAGCAATTGCGGGGCGTAGCGTAAATTCCAAGCCTCAGGCTGAATAATCATCGAAAGAATAATCCAGCCAAATAGCAGGTATAATGCAAGAGGCCTTCTTCGAAGGAAAAACAAACATAAAAGTGGAATAAATAGCACAAGTAATTCGCCTTCAAAAGGCCCGAAGGGGCTCATCGTTACCGGTTGATGGTTTTTATAATAAGGAATAGATTCCAAGATGAGGTTTTTGTTGAATAATGGTTTTTTTACGGACGCGTGCTCATGATCGGTATAAATTGGAATCGAGGCGTGCGCCGCAATCAGTTTTCCAAAGCGATTCATAGGGAAGAAGTCTGCTGGATATTGCACTTCGGCGATTGCTTTACCTTCGTTGTTTTGACCCATAATTGGAAAAAAGGGATGACCTTTAGAAATCACATTTCTCACATAGGTTGGGTATCCAATAATTACTACACCAAGAAGCACGACTGAACTAAAGTGCAGCACTCTTTTTTTAATTAGGTCTTTATGCCTAAGCATTACCCAAATTCCAGCCATCATTAAAAACACCACGCCATAAATTAACCCGGTAAATTTGATGTTGGCCAGCACGACAAACGCTAAGCCCATAAACCCCAAAACCTTAGCATCGTAATAAATTAATTCCAACAGAAATAAAAGCAAAATCCCTAATAAACTAAAAAGTAGGCCATCTACATAAAAGCTAAAAAGTTGCCCAAGGGAAACGGTGCTTCCTCCAACTAAGAGTGTAATAAGTATTGCGACGCCCCAAGAAAACAAAAATCTGTTCTTTAGGAATGTGAGCAGCAACAACATAAATGAAATCAGGTAAATCAATTGAATTGCTTTACCAGCTTCTATGTTGCCGGTGAATAGGTAAAGTGCAGCCTCAATTACCCAGGGAGCCTTTGGATAATGATTGACATAGTTTGCATTTAAACCGGAAACGGCGTTATTTGATATGGCAGCATCCCAAACTGGATTCCAACCATTAGAAAGAAACATGACAGCATCTTGGTGATACCATTGTCCATCAAAAGAACAATCAAAAAATCGAACAGCTATTAATAGAGAGGCAACAATGATTAAACCGCCAAGGAACAGCCAACACCATTCTTTTAGAGACCTGGGTGAGAACGCTCGATAGGATATCCCCGCAGCTAATCCGAAAGAAACAAGAAACAACCATCTGTTTACAGGCAAGCCGATAAACCAAAGTAAAGTTCCTAATACAAAGACAATACTTGGTATTAGAAACAAAAAAAGTCCAGTTGCGTATAGTTGTTTTTGTATGCGATTCATTTATGGTTCGAAATTAAAAGGAATTTGAATCATAATAATGTTAAAAGAAGCAGGAATTTGATTAATAGGGAATAAATTTGTTTAAAATACGTTGCATGCCCATGAAATGGCTTTATTTATTAAGTGGTTTTCTTTGTGTTTCCCTTGGTTTTTATGCCCAGGTAGAAACAGGAAGTTGGCGTTTACACACGGCAACGATGAGAGCCGTAGATATTGCTCAAGACGATGAGTTCGTTTATACAGCCTACGAAAACGGTTTAATGAAGTATCATCTTGCCTCTAAAGAAAAGACCCTACTTAATAAAATGAATGGTCTTTCAGATATTTTACTTTCCTGTATTTACTATGACTCTATTGATCAAGCGCTGTATATTGGGTATAAAAACGGAAACATCGACAAGGTTTCAGGTAATACAGTAATCAACATACCCGCAATTAAATTAGCATCGATTTCAGGGAGTAAAAAAATCAATCGATTTTATCGTTTTGCTACGACAGTATATGTCGCCACTGATTTTGGAGTGGTCTTGGTAAACCCACTAAAAAACGAAATAAAAGATACATACTACCCTACGAATTCAGCAGCTGCGATTGTCGATATAGAAATAAAAGATCAACAAATTTTAGCCTTAAGTCCATCTAAATTATTCATAGGAAACATCGGAGATGTTTTGCTCCCTTCTCCACAAGGTTGGACGCAAGACAATCGCGTACCGATGGTGTTTAACAGCGCATATGCTGCAATAGAAAAAGTCAATGAAGAGGTTTTCGTGTTACAAAAAACCAATGCCTTTGGTAACGATACGATACTTAAACTTACGCCAACTGAATTTGTCTATTTTGATTATTACTCTACGGGTCTAGAAATCGCAAACTTAACCCAACATGAAAACAAACTGGATGTTTTAGCAGATGGGGCCTTGCTTACATACAATGCTAATGGACAGTTAATTGAGTCTGCACTTTCTTTTTATTTGGGTATTTATTTTCGCCCAAATCAAATGGTGGTTCTTGAAAACGGAGAAAAATGGATGGCCGATGAGTTTAGCGGACCAATACGAGTCATTGGCGAATATTCCTACGAGAAAGTAACCTATCCAGGACCACCAAGAAATGATTTTTATGCGATGGATTGGAATAAAGGAAAGTTAGCAATTGCTAGCGGTCGCCTCGAATTTAAAAGTCCAGGTTTTTTGCGCCACGGATATTATTTGTTTCAAGATGAAAATTGGTCTTATAATGACAATACCACCTTGTCCCAATGGCAAGGAATAGATATTCATGATTTTATTGACATATCAGTAAACCCTAAAAACCCGGATGAAGTTGCGGTATCTACCTATTCTGCATATCCGGTTTCAATTATTAATTCGGGAGAAAATTCATGTGTGGTTTATGATCAAACAAATAGCCCGATTCAATTGAGTTTGGCGGGAAATGGGTGGAGCCTAGTATCGGATGTGTGTTATGACACCAAAGGAAATCTTTGGGTGTTGAATGGCTGGTCAGATCGCCCATTAGTTGTTAAACGTACAGACAATACGTGGTCTGCCTTTGATTGTGGAGTTGAAGCCAGAAACAAGTATACTACACGAATGGTTATTGATAAAGATCAAAATCTTTGGTTTGCAACAGAAACGAATGGATTGTTTGGGTATAATTATTCAGAAACCATTGATAACATTGGCGATGATTTTCATATCAATTTAACCAGTGGAGATTACAGCGGGGCGCTTCCGTCCGATAATGTGACCGCGCTTGCGGTGGATTTAGATGGTGAATTGTGGATTGGCACCGATGCGGGATTTGCCGTGTTATACAACACAACGGGATCCTTTACAGCGAACCCCGGAGATTACAACGCCCAGCGAATTAAGGTGCGGTTTGAAGGAAATGTGGAATATGTTCTTGGATCAACTCACATCACCGACATAGAGGTTGATGGAGGTAATCGAAAATGGATGGCAACAGCCGGTGCCGGATTGGTGCTATTGTCTTCAGATGGCTCAGAAATTATAAAACAATTTACAAAAGAAAATTCAGCCTTGATCTCAAATAATATTTATGATATCAAGATGAATCAAGAGACCGGGGAATTATTTATTATAACAGATTTAGGCTTAGTTTCTTATCGTTCAGATGCTACGCAGGATGATGCGGATTATTCTTCCACCAAGGTGTTTCCAAATCCCGTCAGGCCAGGGTATGAGGGGTTAATTACGATTCAAGGAATACGGTATGATTCAGATGTTAAGGTAACAGATGTTTCTGGCAATTTAATTTTCAAAACCACCTCAAATGGTGGAACAGCTACTTGGGATGGAAAACGGGTTGATGGAACCAAGGTAGAAAGTGGCGTTTATTTAATTTGGACAGCAACGAATGAAGGCTCGTCAAATAAAGTTGGAAAAGTAGTTGTTGTTCGTTAGCACAACAATCTAAGAAAATACTAAGTATCTTTGTACAAAAAAATACAATGTATCCAATAGAAATTGTCCAACCAATGAAAAACGACCTAACAAGTGTTGGGTTTAATGAATTAACCACAGCTGCAGCCGTTGATCATGCGATTGAAAACTCAAAAGGCACCATGGTAATGGTTGTTAATTCGGTTTGTGGATGTGCAGCTGGAAATATGCGTCCTGGGGTTAAGAAATCGCTTGAGCATAGTGTGGTTCCTAATGAATTATTTACAGTGTTTGCCGGCTTTGATACGGAGGCCACAAATCAAGCACGAAAGTATTTTTTACCTTATCCTCCGTCTTCACCTTCAATTGCTGTGTTTCATAACGGAGCATTAGTACATTTTTTAGAGCGTCATCACATTGAAGGCGCTACTGCCGACATGATTTCAGATAATCTTAAGGCGGCTTATGATGAATTTTGCAAGTGAAGCGGGTTTATCATTTAGGAACTTGCTCTACGTGTAAACGTATTCTTGGCGAGGTAACATGGCCGAATGATATTTCATTTATAGATATAAAAAAACAAGCGATCACGACGGAAGTATTGGACGTATTAAAAGAACAATACGGCACCTTTGAAGCGGTGTTTTCAAAAAAAGCAAAGCGATACGCAGAGGTTAAAGACAGCATCAACGGCGACGACGACTATAAGCAATTGATTCTATCGGATTATACGTTTTTAAAGCGCCCCGTGATACTTTATGGTGATTTTTACTCTGTTGGAAATGATCGGGCGGCTATTGAGCGATTAAAATTAAGGTTTAACCTTGTTAATTCGAAGTAAGGCACGCTCGTTTTTATAAACTAGGTAAATAAAGCCTAAAACCATTAAATTACCCATAAAGATAAGGAGCCCATTAAATCCTTTAAGTGGCACGTTCATTCCCATTCGAATCAAGCTAAAGAGGCAGTAAATCCCAAGGGCACTTCCTATATATAAATAGAATTTTCGCACATCATAGGGAATTGGATAATATTTTTTACCCAAATAAAATGAAATGATCATCTGGGCTAGATAGGCTAGCAGTGTAGCCCAAGCACTGGCCATATATCCGTACATTGGGATGAAAAGCACATTAACTACAATCGTGATTCCCGCACCGATTAAGGCAATATAAGCCCCAAACTTAGTTTGATTAGAGAGTTTATACCAGACACTTTGATTATAATAAATACCGAGGCAAACATTGGCAAGTAGTAAAATTGGTACCACGTTCAAGCCCACATAATAGGCCTCTTTGCGAATAAAGAATTTAAATACGCCAAGGTTTATTGAAACAAACAAAAAGGCAAGACAAACGATAGCAATAAACACATTCATGGTCCGTACAAAAACTGCGTTTCTGTCTTGGTTTTTCAATTGAGAAAAGAAAAAGGGTTCGGCAGCATAACGATATGCCTGTAGAAAAATGGTAACAAGCATGGCTAATTTGTAGCATGCACTATATATTCCGACTTGTGCAGTGGCTTGTTCAAGTGAATTAGGAATATCAGGATTGTAAAGGATTTGTTTTAATAATACGCGGTCTAGTGTTTCATTGATGATTCCCGCAAAACCAGCAATAACGAGGGGCCAAGAATAGGACAGCATTTGTTTGATCAGTCCCCAATCAAAAATGAATTTAACCTTTGATATAATGTTATACACTAAAAGAAGCTTCAAACCGGAGGCAAGAAGGTTTGCAATTAAAATAAACATAATACCCTCTTCTGGCCTGCTGGGATCGAAATAACCCAACAAAAAGATGAGGTTAAGAACAATGTTAAGTAGTATAGAGGACATTTGAATTGCCATAAATCGCTTGGCGTTATTCTCTGCGCGTAATTTTGCCAAGGGTAGGGATGCGATAGCGTCAATACAAACAATACTACCAACCAGAATAATATACTCAGTATGGTCGCGGTACAGCATCCATTTAGCAATCCAAGGATTAGTTAAATATAAGAGCAAAAAGAATAGGGCATTAACCAATACTACTGGGACAAAACTGCTATTAAAAACACGTTCGGTATCATCTTGTTGCTGAATAAATCGGAAATATGCTGTTTCCATTCCTAAGGGAAGCAGCACCACTAAAAATGCCACATAGGCATATAAATCAGAAAGCACCCCATAATCCGCCGGTTTAGCGAAAATAGCAGTATAAAGGGGAACCAGTAAATAATTCAGTAATCTACCAACAATACTCGGTAAGCCATACATGGCGGTTTGACCAAATAACTTTGCCAGGGGAGAACTCATTAATCCCTAAAATTTGCTTTTTGTTTGGATAAAAATGCTTGCGTTCCAATGTGAAAATCTTTGGTGCCGAAACAACCAGCAAAAAGTTCAATCTCTGTATTTAGGCCATGTTGTGTTTGGAATCCGGCGTTTACGGCGTTAATCGCTGTAGCAATTGCATTTGGCGAGTTTTTTAGAATTTTAAGTGCCAGGGTGTTTGCCTCGTCTTTTAACACCGCCTGTTCAACCACATTATTTACGAGCCCCCATTGAGCCGCTTGGTCTGCAGAAATCATTTCTCCAGTAAAAATAAGCTGATTTGCTCTTCCCCTTCCGATTAACTGAGGAAGACGTTGCGTGCCCCCATAACCTGGAATTACTCCTAAGGAAACTTCTGGCAAGCCCATGCGTGCATTCGATGATGCAATTCGAATGTGACAAGCCATTGCTAATTCTAACCCGCCACCAAGGGCAAAGCCATTAATGACTGCAATACAAGGTTTATTTAGATTTTCAAGTAAATTAAAAAGTTTTTCTTGACCTGAAGCGGCTAATTCTCCTCCCTGCGATACCGTATAGTCGGCAAATTCTTTAATATCAGCTCCAGCAACAAATGCTTTATCACCGGAACCGGTCAAACAAATTACGCCAATCTCGTCGTCTGCGGAGAGCGCAAGGATTGCGTGATTCAATTCTGAAATCGTTTGTTTGTTTAATGCATTTAAAAAAGAAGGCCTATTTATGGTAATCCAACCAATTTTATTAACCTTTTCGCAAAGAATATTTTCGTACATGCCAATTAATTTATGCTTGTAAAAATAAGGGAAATTGGTAAACCAGAGGCCTTTTATTCGGTGAATTATCCGACAACAAACGACTGACATTCGAAAGTAAACGAATAAAAACCGAGCACCCGCCGTTAATGCTCTAACCTTTGCAAAGGAAACGGGTGAAAACTCAGGATTTAATTAATAATATAAACACACACAAATGAACAATTTAAGAAATAAAGTAAATTTAATCGGACGATTAGGCGCACAGCCTGAGACAATGAAGTTCGAAACAGGGCGCAAACTTGTGCGATTTTCGTTAGCCACAAACGATCGTTATAAAAATAAAAATGGGGAGTGGCAAGAAGATGTCCAATGGCACAATGTTACGGTTTGGGGTAAAGTGGCCGACCGTGCTGAGAAAATGCTAGAGAAAGGCCAAGAAATACTCTTGGAAGGTAAAATTTCCTATCAATCGTATGAGAACACGCAAGGAGAGAAGCGCTATTCAACGGTTATTGAAGGCAATGATTTTATGTTGTTAAACAAGCCTTCTGGGGAAGTAAAAGCATAGGGAATGAACTTTGTTTCTTTGATTGGTACCTTAGCCAATCATCCAACCGAAGTTGAAACAATCAAAGGTCAAAAGCATGCAAGATTTAGGTTAGTTACCAGTAATACCATCGTGTCAGCTGAAGGAACTCCCAAAACGAAGCGCGAAACACATGATGTTTTTGCTTGGGGAAAATGGCATCAGATAATCTGTACGTATGGTCAGCCTAACTTGCATGTGGCCATTGAAGGACGACTTGTAAATCGTTACACGCGATGGAAGGGACGAATTATAAAGATAACAGAAATTGAAATCAACGATTTAATAATCATTTAAACCAACGAGGGAAAGGAGGCGGCGCCCATGAATTCTCCTACCGATCCCCTTTATATATATCAACATGAATAATTACGTAACGTTAATTGGTAGTATTTCTCGAAATCCTACAGTTAAACGCTTTGACGATGGAAGTAAGATAGCTCGGTTTTTAGTCACTACGCCTAAGATGTACCGAAAAAACGATGGGAAATATGCGGCCAGGTTAGATTGGCATCGTGTATTTGCTTGGGGTAACATGGCGTCGTTTGTTCAGGATCACGCGGAGGTAGGAAAAAAGGTGGCAATTCATGGCCGCCTTGTGAATCGGACGTTTCTGGACCAACAAGGAAGACAACGAAGTTCTACAGAAGTAGAATTGCGTCAGATTATAGGCCTGTAAGTTATTTTATTTTAGAGCCCGGGAAACCGGGCTTTTTTGATTAAAACCGGTAATCATTCCATATGGCAGATCGAAGGCCAATAATGGGTGAACAGTTGAATCGCTTGCTTGAACTATCTGAATAATAAGACCCGAGGAGCTCAATAAAAAGTTGCGCGTTATACCAGTGTTTCAAAATACGACTGCCTTGAATTCTGATATGGAATTGATTAGTTTTATTCCCCTGTAATAATAAAACACCGTAATCTAATGGCCGCAAGGTATACGGTGCAAACACATCTCCACCATAGGGTGCATTTAATCCTTTTTGCCCAATTGCAAGTTCAGCCATACCGGCCCAATGCTTGTTTATATAATCAACTCGAGAAAATATCTCCCAAAAATTCGCTCCTTTCGGATGAGCTAGCACATAATTATTGTACGTGTAGCTTAATTGGTTTCCTACATGTGAATAGGTATATGGACGAACAACATTAAGTTCAGTTCTCACATGAAGTTTATAATTACCTTTTTGGGTTAAATATTTCCAGCCAACTTGTGCCCCAAGTTTATTTCCCCAGTATTTTTCACGATTTAGCAAAGCACTCATCAAAAGATCATCGATAATCACTTGACCATACCAGGTGTTTTTATTCGCATAAACTGAAAACTCTCCACCCATAAGTACATTATCACCAGAACCAACGGAATATTCCGTAGGCCGAATAATCATAAATGGATTTAAATATGCGGGTTCGAAAGAACGGTTGCTTAAGGTGTCTCCACTATTAAAAATAACAGCTTCAAAAAGTGCCAATCTAAGGTGTTTTCCAAACTTGAGATTTAGATAGTGATTAATTCCGTATTTTTTTTGAGTACCAACAGTGTTTAAGTACATGCCCATGGCTTGATAGGTTACCAGCCCAAGATTAAATCGCAGGGAAGTAAACGGGTAGGGTGAGCCAACATCTGAAAGGAATAAAGACCTGTACCCTTCGCCATAAAAATTCTGATCAAAACCAATTTGTGCGCTAACATACGGTGTAGGGTTAATACCTAGTCTAACTATTGGACGCACGTTGAACGCTAAGTTATTTATGCTGTTAACCTGTATTCCATTTGAAATAAATCCAGCCGGAAGCACCGTATTTACCCCTATAGCCCCCCCAATTCGAGTGAACCACTTGTTGCGCTGCAGATCCCAAAGCAATCCTGCGCTGCTTTTCCCGCTAATAGACGGATTATATCTTAACCCAAGGTCAATTATCGGTATAATTCGTTGCGAATCAATTTTTTGATTTGTATTTAGCCGAGGTAAAATCGGTGTGTTTTTGTTTAATTGTACAGAATCAAAGGGATTTAGCTGACCTAACAACTCTAATCGTTGTGCAATGGTGACGCGACACAAAAGAATTAACCCAAGAAAAAGTAGGCTTTTAATACACATGATTTGGTTTAAAAATAGCAGTCCTTAATCCGCACGAAATGGAATTACACTCCTTAAAACCGACCGCTTGTCGTAGCGCTATCCCAAAAAATAACTCAAGTTGCATGATATTAGAGGCCATAAACCCAAGATCAATTCGGTGCTGTACGATTTGTTCAGGTCTAATATAGGTTTGTATTAAAAGCGGTTGATTGCTGTTTTTCATGGCGCTTGACTGAAACAAGTAATCTATGAAAAATCGCTTATATCCAATCCGTGCAGCAAGAATCCACTCTTGGGCGCCATTACCAAGTAATGATCCAAGTGGAAGGTTTTGGTGCGTAAAGTTCTGTGCATAATGCGTCCCATAAAATTCACCGCCTGTTTGTAGCCATGCCAGGGATGAACTTAGGGTTAGGTTGGATGTGAGTTTGGAATAATATTTAATACCGAGTTGTGCTGCCCATGCATTTTTAATAAATCCGCGAGAAAATAATTCTGCGTAAAGCAAGGTACTTGAATGCAGATTCCACGCGTAATTCATTCCGATTTGCGGCATGGAAACGTCCTGTTGTACCATTCGGTCCAGGCCCGGAAGGGGTACCCAATACAAAGGATTTACTGGTTTTTCTTTTATTGAATCTCCAGCTTGCCAAATCGTTTGATAAATCAATCCCACGCGGTGTTTTTTCAAGGTTAAGAACACGGCGTGTAACGCAAAGTTCTTTTTATAGTAAGGACTCTCTACGTTTGCGTAAATCGGTTTTCGGATTAAATCGTATAAACGTGCTCGGGTCACCATATAGGTGAAATATTTTCCCAAACGAAGGGTTCCTCCGGCCATAAGTGCTTGGTTGTGTTGCGACCAAAATACAGAGCGAATTCCTGGACTAAAATCTACGGATTGATTTCCACCAAATAGGGTAAGCATCTTAGATGCGCCCCATTCAAAACCGCCTTGACTGAAAGCAAAGTCAAACCCATCTCCATGAAATGGTTTGGTTCGCCCCATGCCAGGGACCATACCGTTCTGTTGATTGTATCCCGTGGCCGTTGGATAATACTCCCCATGTTGAGTTATAAATTCTCGTTGAAAGGTATTGAAAATTGCTTGGTTCTCTATAAGAAAGCCATGGCATTTAAACTTTCGGTATCCTCCAAGAACTAAGAGCCCTCTAGAGTTCTGATATCTGATTGCTGATTCATCGTTTTCTACTCCTACACTAAAAGTGCACAAAGGGCCAGCTGCAATGAAGGCATTATTAGAGTCGGAGTATTGTCCGAGGTAGCTATTATCCAAGCGTTGTAAAAATCCTTTTTTAGGAACACCAGGCACTAGGCGATATCCAAAATCAATGAGATCTGCAGTAAGGGGCTGGTGAAGATTTTGGTTAAATTGGAATACCTGCGCAAAAAATGGGAGAGGAACTATGCATAGTGACAAGAAAACACACCTTAAATCCATACAGATAAATTTACGTCGGAAACGGCGATAAAATGCGGATTTAATAAGCTTTCTTTATTGTATGACAGGGGCAACTTAGTGTTTATATCAAAAACACCGCCACCGATTCCCTCCAGTATTGCTTGGCCAGCCGCAATATCCCACTCCATAGTAGGAGCAAATCGGGGATAAATTTGGGCTTGATTCATGGAAAGATCAAAGAATTTTAAGGAGGAACCCTTTCGAGTTAATTCCGTTTTCAATCCTGCACCGCTAAGTTTTTTAAGATAATCCAACAGCAATGGGGTGTGGTGACTGTTAGAGGCTATGATGTAGAGGAAATCCGTTAAGGTTTTGCGTTGAATGGGTGCTGGATTAGCCCCATTAATAAAGTCTTGAAATGTTGCATATTGTACGCCAAGATTACGGCCGCCGACAATGAAATCTTCATTTACCGGGCTTGCTATCACGCCGAGGATAGGTTTTCCATTTTCGATAAGTGCAATATTTACAGCAAACTCACCATTACGTTTTATAAATTCCTTGGTGCCATCCAGCGGATCAACACACCAGCATTTCTTCCATTTTTGACGTTGTTCAAAGGGCGTTTTATCCGTTTCTTCATCAATTACCGGATGTTCTGAAATCGATAAGACTTGATTAATGATTTTTGAAGCCTTTAAATCTGCTTCAGTTACAGGAGAACCATCTGCTTTCTCAAGGGCTTCGTATTCACGCGAATAAATTGCTTTAATGACAATTGATGCTTCTATTGCGGCTTGAATAGCCAAGCGATATTCACGCGCCAAGTCCATTAAATTATCATTTCAGGAACATGCGCAGGAACGATTAGTTTACCCGCAGTTTTGGTAATAATTTCTTCTACGGAAACTCCCGGTGCTCGTTCTAACAAATGGAAAGCACCCTCTTTAATTTCCAAAACAGCAAGCTCCGTCACGACTTTTTTTACGCATCCAACTCCTGTTAATGGAAGGGTACAAGCGGTAAGTATTTTAGATTCTCCTGCTTTATTGCTATGCATCATCGCCACAATAATGTTCTCTGCGGATGCCACTAAATCCATCGCTCCACCCATCCCTTTAACCATTTTTCCGGGTATTTTCCAGTTGGCAATATCTCCGTTTTGAGAAACCTCCATGGCTCCTAAAACCGTGAGCTGAACGTGCTGACCACGAATCATGGCGAAAGAGGTAGCAGAGTCAAAAAATGCAGCGCCAGGATTTACTGTAATGGTTTGTTTTCCTGCATTAATTAAATCGGCGTCTTCCTCCCCCTCGAATGGAAAAGGACCCATTCCCAACACCCCGTTTTCTGATTGAAATTCTACATTCATTCCTTCAGGAACATAATTGGCAACTAGGGTTGGAATTCCAATTCCTAAATTAACATACCACCCATCGTTTAATTCTTGGGCAATTCGTTTTGCAATACCGATTTTATCCAATGCCATATTAGTCTCTTTTTCTTACGGTTCGTTGTTCGATGCGTTTTTCAAATACCTCGCCCTTAAAAATGCGTTGCACAAAAATACCAGGGGTATGAATAAAATTTGGGTCTAAACTGCCGGCGGGAACCAATTCTTCTACTTCAGCAATGGTTATTTTCCCAGCCATAGCCATCATTGGATTGAAGTTCATCGCGGTGGCTTTATAAACTAAATTACCTTCAGTGTCTCCTTTCCATGCTTTTACAATGGCAAAGTCTGCGGTTAATGCTGATTCAAGAATATGTGGTTTTCCGTTAAAGACTCGCACTTCTTTTCCTTGGGCAATTTCAGTTCCATATCCAGCAGGAGTAAAAAAGGCGGGAATCCCAGCGCCCCCAGCCCGACAACGTTCTGCTAAGGATCCTTGAGGAATTAAATCAACTTCAAGTTCTCCAGAAAGCATTTGACGTTCAAACTCATCATTTTCACCCACATAAGAGGAGATCATTTTTTTCACTTGCTTGCGCTGTAAAAGTAATCCAAGGCCGTAATCATCTACTCCCGCATTATTGGAGATGCAGGTTAGGTTTTTTGTACCCATCTTAACCAGTTCTTTAATCGAATTCTCAGGAATCCCGCACAAACCGAACCCTCCGAGCATAATGGTCATTCCATCTTCAATGCCATTAAGGGCTTCACTTACATTATCAACAACTTTATTCATAGTTAAATTCCTTCTTCAAATGGAACATCCGTTTCATCGGCCGCTTCTGGGTCTGCAGCCTCCGTGCAGTCATAAGTTTTGGGGTCATAATCCGGAGGTTCTGGAAAGTCTTCGGATGATAAGGCAAGGATGTGGTCTTTGTAGGCCTGTTGCATGTAATAACCATATATCGGAAGGGCCATACGGGCACCTTGACCCCAGTTCATAGATTTGAACCGAACAGAGCGGTCTTCTGCACCCACCCAAACACCTGTTACTAAATCTGGAGTAATTCCAATAAACCAACCGTCTGAATTATTTTGAGTTGTTCCAGTTTTTCCTGCTGTAACAGGGATCGGCCCATACTTACCACTTCTCAGACTTCCGCCGGTTCCTTGGGTAATCACCAATTTCATCATTTTTAGAATTTCATATGAAACTGTTGAATTTAGTGCTTGGTCCGTGTGTGGCATCGCAGAATAAATCACTTTTCCATTTCTGTCTTCAATGCGCTCTATGGTTGTGGGGCGAACATAGATGCCGTTATTTGGGAAAATACATTGCGCAGCCACCAAACGAAATAGCGAAATATCCATACTTCCAAGGCACATGGAAGGAACGACATCGTTTGGATTTAAATTAATTTCTGTTTTTTTCAGTAGCTTTTCAATTTGGTATGGGCCGCCTGTTTTATTCATCGGATTAAAGGATCCCATTTTTGCCATAACGGCTACCGTTGTAGGATTTGAAGAAAGTGCGAGGCCCATTTTTACATTTCTAGCGACCTCTCCTTTTGGACAGTATTGCCCAACGACCTTGTTGTTAGGGTCAACTAAATCAACGCAATATTCACCTGACGAAAACGAAGTACAAGGATTAACCACTTTCATGGATAACGCTGCGGCGTAAACGAAGGGTTTTATCGTTGAGCCCACCTGACGTGTCCCTTGCCGAACATGGTCGTAAGAAAAATGTTTAAAATTAACTCCTCCAACCCAGGCGCGCACAAAGCCCGTTTGTGGCTCAACACTGACAAGTCCAGCGTGCAAGAACGCTTTGTAATAGCGAATCGAGTCGTTTGGAGTCATTACCGTATCAATTTCTCCGCGCCAAGAAAACACGCGCATTTGAGCGGGTGCGTTAAAGGCATTAGTAATCTCGTTTTCTGAATAACCTGCGGCAATCATGCTTTTATATCGTCCGGAATTCTTCCTTGCTGAATTCATGATTTCATTCACAACATCAGAAGAAATTTCATTAGAAAACGGATAGTTTTTTAAGCCTCGATTGTTTGAGTTGAATGCGGGTTGTAAGGATTCTTTAATGTGTTTTTCAACGGCTAATTCCGCATATTTTTGCAGCCTTGTGTTTAAGGTAGTATAGATCTTTAATCCGTCTCTGTAGATATCATAAGGTTGTCCATCTTCTCTAACATATTTAAGGGTACCGTCTTCATTTTTCTTTAACAAGATATCAGTAACTTCTTGCCGAAGTGCCTCTCTGAAGTATGGAGCCATCCCTTCTTTATGATCAACAGACTGATAATTAACCAGGACTGGTTTTTTAATTAGTTCATCGTATTCCTCTCGAGTAAGTTTATGTGAAACGGCCTCATTGTTTTTATTACTGTTTCTAAGCCACTGATAGAGGACTTGATTTCGTCTGGTAAGCGCCCGAAGTGAATCTTTTGCGCGTGCTTCGAGTATTTTTTCAAGTGAAACGCTTCCGATAGCAATACCATCTTCTTGAGCAATTACCCGGCGATAGTTTTTGATTTTGTATGTGTAAGGGTTGTATAATGCAGGGTTTTTACACATTCCAATTAACATCGCGGCCTCTTCTTTTTTAAGTTCTTTCGGTCGCTTATTGAAATATACTTTAGCTGCATTTTCAATTCCTACCGCGTTGTATAGAAAATCGAATTGGTTAAGGTACATGGTAATTATTTCCTCTTTGGTATACCTTGATTCAAGGCGTGTTGCAATAATGTTTTCCCGCGCCTTTTCGTTTAGCCTTCGGAATTTACCAATAATACCACCTCGATTAGAAAGCAAAGATTCTCCATTTGCTCGTGCAATTTCTTCTCGTTGTCGTTGCTGTAATGTAAATAATAATTTGGCAAGCTGTTGAGAGATTGTGGAAGCACCACCTGAACGTCCGAGCGACCCAAATGACCGCGCAATTGACCGAAAATCAACCCCAGAATGTTCCATAAAACGCTCATCTTCGGTTGCAATTAGTGCATCAAAAACATAGGGTGAGATATTCTTATAGGCCGCACTCGTTCTGTTCACTTGCCAATAGCGTCCGATCGTATCGCCGGTTTGACCAAGAATTAGTGACGCTTGAAGTTCTGGCGGATTATCGAGCATAGAAATTGGTGGTAGGTCGTCTTCAGATTGTAAAACCAACAATCCAAAAACCAAGAGGAATGGCAATAATGAAAATCCCCAAAAGATTCGGGTAAATCTTTTCTTTTGTTCTTCTGTCAACATAGTTATTTCAAAATTAACATTTATCTCAGTACATCTCGCCGTTGGCTGTCCAGTTTTAGCAGTATGAACACCATGATCGTAAATGCCATCATGGATGAACCGCCATAACTCATAAAGGGTAAGGGAATTCCAATAACGGGTGCAAGTCCGATGTTCATTCCAATATTAATGGCAAAATGATAAAACATGACCATTCCAACGCAGTAGGCATATACTCTAAAGAAAACGGACCGTTGTCGTTCGGCGATGGAAAAAATTCTAAACAAAATAAAAAGATAGAGCGAAATAAGCACAACATTCCCGAGAAACCCCCACTCTTCGGCAAAGGGGCAAAATATAAAATCCGTTTCACTCTCTGGCACATGGTTCGTCCGCATACTCGAAACAGAGGCTTTTCGATATCCTTTACCTATAAACTTACCGCTACCTACGGCGGCCATGGCCCTGTTTCTATTGTAATCCGCTCCGTTTGGATCTTCTTTAAGTCCTAAGACTAATTCAATCCTGCTTTTTTGATGCGGAGCAGCAAGATTGTTAAAAATAAAGGTAATGCTACTAACTAGGAACAAGGAGAAAAGATAACTACTTAATAAAACTATTAAGTTTTTAGTCTTATTTCGTGGGTAACCAAAAAAGAAAATAAACCCCAAGAAAATTAAGGATATAAATGTAATTATGAAAATCAGAAAAAGTGGCCCGGAAAGCTGAATTCCAAACGGATTAAATACGCTACCGGAAAGAAACAAACTTAAAAAAGCCAGCATGATTAAGAAAAAGAAAAACGGAACAAAGTGTGTTCCCAGCCAAGTTGTTTTAAATTTTAGTCTTGGAAAATACCTCAAAAGAGACAATACAATGGGGTCGAATGAAATTCCTTCACGATAAAGCACAAAAAAGAAGGATGTAAACACAAGAAGGGTGCCGGCATCGGGCTGTAAGGCAACAAGAATACAGGGTAATAAAATAATACCAAGGGTTTCAATAATGGTTCGTGTGTTTTGAAGTTTTATATTGGTTTCGTCTACCCATTTAGCCAACATGAGGGCCGTTGAAATTTTCGCAAACTCTGCAGGTTGTATTCCTAACCCGCCGATGCCTAGCCACGCTCTAGCGCCATGCACCGGGGGCATAAACAACACCACCACCAACAATAAAAGGGTGACGATATAAATATACTCTGCAAACTTTCTATATATATCGGCCTCGATTAGCAGGATCAAAAAGCCAAGAAAAAGAGAAACGCCAATCCAAAGAATTTGCTTTCCATATTTTTGGCTGGTATCAAAAAGAGAGGGGTGTTCTGGATTAAACGCGACGGAATAAACGGTCATAATACCAAACAACATTAGCAATAAAATCCCCACCAACAGCGGAAGATCAACCCTTGATATTACTCCTTTTGTTTCACGCATATCAATAGCTCGACATTAGATTGGCATTTTTAATCGAGTTTTCCTTTTCTTTGTTCGTTACCTTTTTATTTAAATATTTATCCATCATTAGGCCTGCGATTGGTGCTGCCCAAGCCCCGCCGGCACCCGCATTCTCCACAAAGACAGCCAAGGCAATTTTAGGGTTGTCTATTGGTGCAAAGGCAATGAAAACAGAGTGGTTTTTTTTGTTCTTGCCATTTTGTACCGTTCCTGTTTTTCCACACACTATGAAGTTTTCAATTTTTGCTTCTTTACCTGTTCCTCCGGCTTCGTATACGACGCGTCTCATGCCTTCAACCACCGCGTCAAAGTGTCTTCGTTCAATTGGGGTAACATGCTTTGTTCGATATTTTTTTAATTTCCCTTTTTTCCCAATCGATTTAACAAAGTGAGGGGCGTAGTACCATCCCCGATTCGCCATAATCACAGCAATATTAGCCATTTGTATTGGCGTAAGTTTAATTTCACCCTGTCCGATTGAAATCGAGCGAATGGTTGAAAATGCCCACTGATGATGCCCCAAATAGCGGTCATAGTACGCTGCATTCGGTATTAATCCATTCCGCTGCGCGAGGGTGTCAATGTCTACGCCTAGTTTATTTCCCAAGCCAAAGCCCATCATATATTTATGCCAATTATTAAGCCCGATTTCCGCATCAGCAAACACATTTTTCTTTTTGTTTGGCTGAATTACTCGGCGCACGGCGGCATAAAAATAAGGGTTGCAAGAAAACTGTACAGCCTTAGACACAGACGATGGGTAGGGGTGATCGTGGCATCCAACCACGGACTTGTTGCAGGGGAATCCTGTGTTGGGAGTGATTTTGTTTTCTTGAAGACAAATTAAGGCCTGAAGCAATTTAAAGATAGATCCGGGAGGATATTCCGCCTGAAGTGGCCTTGCAAAAAGCGGTAAATTCTCGTCGGTTATGAGTGAAGGATAGTTTTTCCTTATGCTTTTTCTGCCTGACAATAAATTTGGATCATAACAAGGTGCGGAAACCATGGTTAGAATTTCACCGGTTTTGGGTTCAATAGCAACAATACAACCTTTTTTATTCTTCATAAGTTCTTCGCCGTACTGTTGGAGTTTTACATCGAGCCCAAGTTTTATTTTAGGAGAAGGAATGGCCACCGTATCATATTTCTTATCTGCATAAGGTTCTATTTCATTATTTGTAGCACTTGTTACAATATATCGAACGCCTTTTCTTCCTCTAAGAATTTCCTCATATGAACGCTCGAGCCCGGATCTTCCTATGTTCATACCCGGTCTATAAAACGGGTCGGATTCAATTTCTTTTCTCCCTACTTCATTCATATAACCAAGGATGTTGGCGCCATTCGGATAGGGGTAATACCTAGTTCCTGTCGGTTCTTCATAAAACCCAGAGAAATCTGTTAATCTTGATGCGATTAGCGTTACTTCTTCTAAAGAAAGGTCTTTAACAAATGGATATGGCCGGTCTTTTCTGTAATTTGACTGCGTTTTGCCTGTAGATGGATTTTTATAAACCCCCTCGTTTTTGACAATCTCTCGAAAACGTGCCTTTACTTTTTTAACATCCCAACCAATGAGTTTAGCAAACGCGACCGTGTCTAGGTTTTTAATTCGCTCTTCAATCATCATTAAGTTATATGAAATCTTATTGATTACGATTTTTCTGTTTTTTCGATCCACCAATACACCTCTTGGGGGAATAATTTCTCTACGTTTTTCCGCTATTTCAGTAGCCCTTCTTGTCCATGAATCATCAATAACTTGCATGTAAAACAAACGCACTAGAAATATAACCCCAGTTATAAAAACCAAGGCATAGAGCAAGTATTTACGATTATCTAGGTTCATTTCTTTTTTCGCCCATTAAAAAAGAAAAATTGAGAAACACCGATTGCAACGGCAGAAACAAGAACGGACATAAAGAGGTTCCTTAGGACTAATAAAATTTCTGTGAATCGAAAGATCTCCCAAACAAAATACCAAAGCAAACTGCTCACGAATAAGATTCCAAATACCACAAGAAACCAGTCCCATCCCATGTCGCTCGCGGTTGGTATTTTAAGAGGGTCGTACCCCTCTCGTGGACGGAAAGATTCAAAAACGATTGGCCTTAAATACGCGAAGAGCACTAAGGACGACGCATTAAGCCCAAAGGTGTTTGAAAATGCATCAACAGAAATCCCTAATAGAAATCCTAAGGTCATTAGGCCAAATACATTGGTCTCAAACGGAAGAATCATTAAGAATAAGGGTAATATAAAGATTTGAGCCCCGAATCCGATTTCAAGCCGATTAAAAATAAACACTTGTAAACAGAAAAACAAGCCAAAAAGAGCGCTATAGGAGATAATGTTCTTCATGTTATTCAGGGTCCTCAGGGATTTCTAATTGCAGCGATTTAAGTTCCTTCTGTAATAATGAATTGACAACATAAACGGATTGTAATGTCCTATAATCTTCACTAAAAAGCACCTCGATTTTCCACAACGCTTGGTCCTCAACGCGCGATTTGGATACAATGGTTCCTACCTTTAGTCCTTTAGGAAAAATACCGGAGGCTCCTAAGGTATAGATTGCCTTGTTTTTTTTTATATTCAAGTCACTTGAAACGCCGGTTACTATGCCAATTCTTGGGTTATAACCATCCCATTTAAGTAATCCGTGAGGACCGTCTTTACCAACAATCACATCAAGATTAATATCCTGAGTCAAAACGGATTTTACCAAGGAAAAATGTTTACCCACCTTAAAAATAATCCCAACCACACCATTCGGAGAAATGACAGCCATGTTTTTTTTAATTCCTTGGATTTCACCAATGTTAATGGTAAAGTAGTTGTTTCTTCTCGCACTGGATGAATGAATTATTTCGGCGGGAACAAAGCTGTATTCTTGCTCGTAAAGCGTATCTTTTATTCGATGGGTCGGTCGTTCATGTTTGTAAAAATTCACGAAGACGCGTTTTCGGAGTTGAGCGTTTTCAAGCCTGAGTTTTCGGTTGTTTTCTTCAAGGAGAAAATGATTTGTTAGACCTCCTTCCCATTTTTGAATGCGTCCATTAACGCCAGATGCTGTTGATAGAAAAATGCTTTTAGGATAAGCAACGAATTGAACATAAAAGAACAGGCAAATAAACTGTAGGGCAGTAAAAAAAATGAACACCCGAAATCGTCTTAAAAAAGCGAATAAATTCTGCATGTGTTTTTAGCCTAATTCCTGTCTAACGCGTATGGCTTAGTCGCGAATTAAGAATTGATATTTATCAATGTTTTTTAGTGCTATACTTGTGCCAAGCGCGACAGCTCTAAGTGGGTTTTCTGCAATATGAACAGGGAGTTTCGTTTTATCTGCAATCCGTTTGTCAAGCCCTCTCAACATGGAGCCTCCTCCTGCAAGATAAATCCCGGTTTTGTAGATATCGGCGCTTAATTCCGGCGGTGTTGCCGCTAAGGCACTTAAAATAGCCTCTTCTATTTTCGCAATTGTTTTGTCAAGTGCTGAAGCCACTTCGTCGTGTGTAATTAATATTTCTCTTGGAATACCAGACATCAGGTCACGGCCCCGAACGGCAAAGGGAGGCGGCGGATCATCTAAATCTTGAATAGCAGCACCAACTTCTATTTTTATTTGTTCTGCGGTACGTTCCCCAACCAAAATATTATGTTGACGACGCATGTATTCTTCGATTTCATTGGTAAAGTCGTCTCCTGCAATGCGAATTGATTTGTCGGCCACAATTCCACCTAAAGCAATAACGGCGATTTCTGATGTTCCCCCACCAATATCGATAATCATGTTGCCCATCGGTTCTTCAACATCAATACCAATACCAATAGCTGCAGCCATTGGCTCATGTATAAGATACACTTCTTTTGCACCGGCATGTTCGGCAGAATCTCGTACTGCACGTTTTTCAACTTCCGTGATTCCGGAGGGAATACAAATAACCATTCGCAACGTTGGTCTAAACAAGGTTCTCCCAGGATTGATCATTTTAATCATTCCTCGAATCATTTGTTCGGCGCTTTGGAAGTCTGCAATTACACCGTCTTTTAATGGACGGACCGTTTCAATTAATCTGTGCGTCTTTCCGTGCATTTGTTGTGCCTTTCTTCCGATGGCAACGATTTGACCTGTTTGAATGTCTTTTGCTACGATTGATGGCTCATCTACAACCACCTTATCATTCCAAATAATAAGTGTGTTTGCGGTGCCTAAATCGATTGCAATTTCTTGCGTTAAAAAGCTAAATAAACCCATGTGTTTGTATTCGTATTAAAACAGTTTCGAAGGTAGGTAAAAAGTTTCAAAAGAAAAATTAATGTTTAAAATGTCTAAAGCCAGTGAAAACCATGGACATACCATGATCATTGCAATAATCTATGGAGAGCTGATCTTTAACTGATCCGCCCGGCTGAATCACCGCGTTAATTCCAACGGAATGTGCGATTTCGACACAATCAGGAAATGGAAAAAAAGCATCACTCGACATTACGGCACCATCTAAATCAAACCCAAACGTTTTCGCTTTTTGAATCGCTTGATTTAACGCATCCACCCGAGAGGTCTGCCCGGTTCCACTGGCAAGTAGTTGCTTGTTTTTTACTAGTGCTATAGCATTTGATTTGGTATGCTTTACAATAGTGTTCGCAAATATAAGGTCTGCCAGCTCTTGATTGCTTGGAGAAATGTTCGTTTTTACGTTTAATTCATCGGCTGTTACGGTTTTTAAATCAAAATCCTGTACGAGCGATCCGTTTAAAACACTTCGAGTGCTTTTTATCGGAGAATTAAATGGTTTTTGTTGTAAGAGTATTCTGTTTTTCTTTTGTATCAAAGTATTAAGTGCTTCCGGCTCAAAGTCAGGTGCAATAAGTATCTCAAAGAACAATTCATGCAAAAGTTCAGCGGCTTCAATCGTTATGGATTGGTTTGATATTAATACACCACCAAAAGCACTAATTGGGTCTGCCTCTAATGCTCTTTTGTAGGCTTCTAACACCGATTCCCCAGTCGCAATTCCACATGCGTTATTATGCTTAATAATGGCAAATAATGGGGTGTTTGGGTCAAAATCTTGTATCAACCGAACCGCGGCGTCAACATCCAATAAGTTGTTGTAAGAAAGTTCTTTACCCGCGAGTTTATCGAATATTTCAGATAGGTCACCCTTAAATGTTGCTTCTTGATGTGGGTTTTCACCGTATCGTAAGCTTGTTTCATGTAAATGACCATTCATTTTTTTGAAATATGAAGCAATCGCAGTGTCATAGGAGGATGTGACACAAAATGCTTCCTGTGCAAATGCTTGACGCTGATTGTGGGATGTTTTTCCGCTTTGTGACTCAAGTATTTCCGCAAGATTTTCATATTGTGATTTCGCCGAAACTACAACGACATCCTCATAGTTTTTTGCAGCAGCACGAAGTAGCGAAACTCCGCCAATATCAATTTTCTCAATGATTTCTGAGTGATTGGACGTGTTTTTTAAGGTTTCTTCAAAAGGGTATAAATCAACCACAACCAAGTCAATTGCATGAATCCCATGCTCCTCAACCGAACGCTCATCACGCCCTAAGCCACGCTGATATAAAATCCCTCCAAACACCCCGGGGTGTAATGTTTTCACTCTACCCCCTAAGATTTCAGGAAAATTGGTTAATGAATCTACAGGGATAACGGGAATCCCTAAATCTTCAATGTAGCTTAAGGTTCCACCGGTAGAGTAAAGGGTTATGTTAAGTTTGTTAAGCGTTTGAACAAGAATGTCCAGCCCCTGCTTGTTATAAACTGAAATAAGTGCCGATTTAATCGGTTTAATTCCCCCCATGGCATATAGAAATTGTAATGAAGGTGCAAAGGTACAGATTTAAGTGTGTTTCAAAATAAAATGATGTTAACAAAACGTAACATTTCATTAATCTTTCGGTAATTTTGGGCGTGGTTATTAATCGACGCATCGTTTTACTTTATGGTTCCCTCTTCTTGTTTTGGGTCCTTGTTTTTTTTATACAACGATTAATTTTCTTGGGATACCACAACGCACGGTTTGATTCGGTAGATGTAACGGATATTTATAAGGCCTTATACTCCGGACTTCGCTTGGATTTTTCCACTGCCGGATATTTGATGATACTTCCTGTACTGGTTTTGTTCGTTCGATTTTTTGCGTCGGATACTATTTTTTTTAAGACATTAAAGGCTGTTTTTTTTGTTGAATTGGTGCTGTTGAGTATTATTCACGCGGCAGAAATTTCAGCTTACAGTGAATGGGGGCACAAATTATCTTCAAGGGTTTTTATGCATTTATTAAACCCAGATGAGGTCATGCGAACAACAGGTTTCTCTAAGGGCGCTCTTAGCCTTGGGATTGTTTTATTGGAGTCTATTGGTTCATTTTATGTTGTGAATCGGCTTTTTCGTTGGGTTTCTAACACTAAAGAAAAGTCAAAAACCCGTTCTAAAATTTGGCCACACGCATTGAATGGTCTTGGTGTTATTTCTGGATTGACCTTTTCTTTTTTACTCATGCGCGGTGGGATTCAACAAATTCCAATCAACATCGATGCGGCTTATTTTTCGAATCAGGCCATTTTAAATGATCTTTCTGTGAATTCCGCATATTATTTCGGAAACAGCTTTTTTTTATTTAACAAGTCGGATATTGAAACCCATGTTAAACCATCACTTACCCCAAAAGAAAATGCCTTAGTGAACGCTTATTATCGTTGGCATCCTTCGGATATTCGGTTGTTTAAGGTGAAAAAACCAAATGTCGTTTTTATTATTTTTGAAGGATGGAGCGCCCATGGGGTTGGTGCCATAAGTGGTAAGAAATCAGCCACTCCGTTTTTTGATAAGTTAAGTAAATCGGGGGTGCTTTTCACTAAGTTATATGCGGCGAATACTACTTCTGAAATCGGAAATTCTACCATTCTTTCGGGATTCACCGGGGTTCCAGAGTCTCCGTTGCCCTTATATATTGAGAAACATCGAAACATTACCACCCTTTCTGATTTACTAAAATCGAAGGGTTATTCAACGTCTTATTTATTCAGTGGTGATTTGAAATACGGCAATATTAAAGGCTTTTTAACAGAACACAGTTATGATCGTTTGAAGGATGAAAATGACTTTGACCCGTCCTTGCCCAAAGGAAAATTGAATTATTATGATTCGGATTTATATGATAAGTTCTTGAAAGAAATCCGAGTAAACAAACAGCCATTTTTGGCCTGTACCTTCACTGGCAGCACCCATTTCCCTTATGATTGTCCGATGAAAAAATTTCCTTTTCAGGGTGAAGAAGCAGAATATTTAAATTCTATGGTGTATGCGGATGATTGTTTAAAGCAGTTTTTTACTAAAGCAAAGACACAGAAATGGTATAAGAATACAGTGTTTGTATTAGTCTCTGATCACGGGCATAATTCACCCGGGATTGCATCGCCTTATTTGACAGAAACATTTAAAATCCCGTGTCTAATTGTTGGTCCAGCGTTAAAAGAAAATTATCAGGGCCTTAGGGTTGATCGTGTGTTTTCACAGGGTGATTTAGCTGCAACGTTGGCAAGTCAGTTAGCTTTAAATATACAAGATTTTCCGTTTAGTCGGAATATGTTAAGCGAACAAACCGTAGAGGGTGCGTTTATTTCAACCATTCGGGGATTCGGCTTTGTTAACTCAAAGGGAGGACATATTTACAACTTGGACGCTAAAGAGGTTGTGTTTGATTCTTATGAAAGCAAAACGGAATTAAACAAAAACAGGCGCCTTTCGAACGCCTGTTTATTTCGTTTATTCTCCTATTTCAACAATATGGATAAATAAGGATATTCTATCCTGAGCACATTTCACAACTGTCTGGATTCTCTAAAGAACATGCAATTGCTGCTTGTTGTTCTTCTAAGGATTTTGAGCTAGGCTCTTCTACCACACTTTTATCAATCGTGAATTTAATTGCATCTGTAGCTGCTTTTGTACGTAAATAGTACATTCCTGTTTTTAACCCTTTCTCCCAACCGTAGAAATGCATTGAAGTTAATTTTCCGAAGTTTGCTTGCTCCATGAAAATATTCAACGATTGACTTTGGCAAATAAATGCTCCGCGGTCAGCGGCTTGGTCAATGATTGCTTTCTGAGAAATTTCCCACGCTGTTTTGTAAAGTTCTTTAAGGCGAGTAGGAATTTCAGGAATGTTTTGTACAGATCCATTAGCAGCCATAATTTTTTGACGCATTTCCATATTCCATAAGCCTTCTTTTACTAGATCTTTTAATAAGTGCTTATTTACGATAATGAACTCTCCAGAAAGCACACGTCGCGTATAAATGTTCGATGTGTAAGGCTCAAAACATTCATTGTTTCCAAGTATTTGCGCGGTAGATGCCGTTGGCATTGGAGCTAATAAAAGGGAGTTCCTTACGCCATGTTTCTTAACTTCTTCTTTCAATAAATCCCATTCCCATCGATTACTTGGCGTAACGCCCCACATATCAAATTGAAAAACACCCTGTGATACAGGAGATCCTTCGAATGTGGAATATGGTCCTTCTTTAATGGCTAAGTCCTTAGACGCAGACATCGAAGCAAAATATATGGTTTCAAATATTTCTCGGTTTAATGCACGAGCTTCTTCAGATTCGAAAGGAAGGCCTAATAAAATAAAGGCATCAGCTAATCCTTGTACACCTAAGCCAATCGGTCGGTGACGCAAGTTTGAATTTTTTGCCTCTTCAACAGGGTAATAATTTTCATCAATAATTTTATTGAGGTTCAGCGTAGCCTGATACGTAACTTCAAAAAGTTTATCATGATCAAATACCCCTTGTTCTGTAACATACTTAGGTAAAGCCAAGGAGGCGAGGTTACAAACGGCAACCTCATCTGGCGCGGTGTATTCAATGATTTCCGTACACAGATTAGAAGATTTTATAACCCCTAAATTTTGTTGATTAGACTTAGCGTTAGCCGCATCTTTGTACAACATGTAAGGCGTTCCGGTCTCTATTTGTGATTCAAGAATTTTGAACCATAAATCTTGAGCATTGATGGTTTTTCTTCCTTTCCCTTCTGACTCATACTTAGTATAAAGCGCTTCAAATTCTTCGCTGTGAGTATCTGATAATCCCGGGCATTCATGAGGACACATTAAGGTCCAAGTTTCGTTATTCTTAACGCGTTTCATGAATAAATCTGGAATCCAAAGTGCGAAAAATAAATCTCGGGCACGTTGCTCTTCTTTCCCGTGGTTTTTCTTAAGGTCCAAAAAGTCAAATACATCCGCATGCCATGGCTCTAGATAAATTGCAAAAGAGCCTTTTCTTTTACCTCCTCCTTGATCAACATAACGCGCGGTGTCATTGAATACACGAAGCATCGGAACAATACCATTAGAGGTGCCATTAGTGCCTTTGATATAAGACCCGGTTGCACGAATGTTGTGAATAGATAATCCAATACCACCAGCGGACTGAGAGATTTGAGCACATGATTTTAAGGTGTCATAAATCCCAGGTATACTATCCTCTTTCATCGTCAATAAAAAGCAAGAAGACATTTGAGGTTTTGGTGTCCCAGAATTAAATAAGGTAGGTGTTGCGTGAGTAAACCATCCTTCTGACATTAAATTATACGTGGCGATTGCTGATTTTATATCTTCTTTATGGATACCTAAAGATACCCGCATGAGCATGTGTTGTGGACGTTCGGCAATTTTACCTTCAAGCTTCATTAAATATGAGCGAGTAAGTGTTTTGAATCCGAAATAGTCATATCTAAAATCACGATCATAAATGATACTCGAATCTAAGGCTTCTCGGTTATTAACTACAATTTGGTACACTTCTTCCGACAATAACGCAGCAGATTGTCCTGTTTTTGGGTCAAGGTATTCGTATAAATCGGTCATTACATCAGAAAACGTCTTTTTCGTTTCCTTGTGAAGATTTGACACAGCAATTCTAGAAGCTAATAAGGCATAATCTGGGTGTTCTGTTGTTTTCGCCGCAGCAACTTCCGCGGCTAAATTATCAAGGTCTGTGGTGGATACGCCATCATAAAGCCCTTCAATAACTTTCATCGCTACAGCCTCAGGTGAAACCATAGGATCTAAACCGTAACACATTTTAATTACCCGGGCGGTGATTTTGTCAAATTTTACTGCCTCTTTTTTTCCGTCTCTTTTAACTACGTACATTTCTCTTACTTTTTCTTAAATTAAAATTCTTCATCCAACGTAAAACGCTGAGTTTCTTTATCAGACATTACACTTGCCTTTTGATATTCTCCTACTCGTTTTTCAAAGAAATTCGTCTTTCCTTGAATAGATATCATTTCCATAAAGTCAAATGGATTGGTGGTGTTGTAAACGCGCTCATTTCCAAGCTCTACTAACAAGCGGTCTGCAACAAACTCGATGTATTGACTCATTAAATCGCTGTTCATCCCGATGAGTTTAACAGGCAGGGCATCAGTAACAAATTCTTTTTCAATTTCAACGGCATCCATAATGATTTCTCGTACTTGATCTTTTGAAAGCTTGTTAACGAGGTGACGCGTGTATAGTAAACAAGCGAAATCGCAATGAAGGCCTTCGTCTCTTGAAATTAACTCATTTGAGAAGGATAGCCCCGGCATTAACCCACGTTTCTTAAGCCAGAATATAGAACAAAACGACCCAGAGAAGAAAATACCCTCTACGGCAGCAAAAGCCACTAAGCGCTCTGCAAAAGAACCTTTATCAATCCATCTTAATGCCCAATCAGCCTTTTTGCGAACACAATCTAAGGTATCAATTGCGTTAAAGAGTCCTGCTTTTTCCGCGGAGTCTTTGATGTAGGTGTCAATTAATAAAGAATACGTTTCAGAGTGGATGTTTTCAGCAGCGACTTGGAAGCCATAGAAAAACTTTGCTTCTGTATACTGTACTTCCGATAAAAAGTGTTCAGCTAAGTTTTCATTTACAATACCATCAGACGCAGCAAAAAATGCAAGAACATGCTTAACAAAATGACGCTCGTCGTTTGTTAAACGTTCCCAGTCTACCAAATCCTGAGATAAATCAATTTCTTCTGCGGTCCAAAAACTCGCTTCTGCTTTTTTGTAAAAGCTCCAAATGTCGCTGTGCTCAATAGGAAAGAGAACAAAACGATTTTTATTCTCCGCTAAAATTGGTTCGTGGCTCATGGTTATTTTTAATTATTTATTCTATTTTTTTTATGCGATAGCTTGCCCAACAACCGATACACGTCGGCTCCGCTTTTGCTAACAAAAAACATTGTTTCCTTTATACTTACGGGAGCAATAAACTTGCTGTTTTAAAGTTTGTAAAAAGGCTTACAAATTTTGTCAAAAAAAACGTTCAACACAATGCGATTTTTCTCCTTAATGCTTTTTGTCAACCCCCATTCAATCGCTATCCCTTAGTAGTACTTTGTTGCGTGATTTATCAACAACTTTTAAAAGTTATTAATAAGCCAAAACAGAATAATTAAACCCCAAATTGACTTGTTTGGTACGTTTGACAAATCAGCCATTAAACTTAGTTGTTTTAACTCGTTCAATTAGCGATTTATTAATTTCATTTTCAACACTATGGTGTTTAATTCTTTAATAAAAAAGCACTCCATTCGCGAGGTGTTTCTCAAACCCTTGCTGCATCTATTTTTTCCTTATCGATGTCATGCATGTGGCCTTGAATTGTTTTCCAAAGAATCCATTCTTTGTATATTCTGTGAAACAGGTTTGGAACACACGTTCAATCAGGCTGAATTACCCCAGCACCTGGTGTCAGAGTCTATAACCTTGCACTCGCTATGCTATTACAGTAAGGGAAAAGCGGCGCAACCTTTGCTTCATGCATTGAAATATAAGCATGAGCGTGATGCTTGTTTTGACTGGGGATTAATGCTAGCAAAGAGCCTAAAAGACCGTTCCATTGACCTGCCAGAATATTTAATACCGGTGCCTCTTCACCCTAACAAAGAGTATAAACGAGGGTATAATCAAAGCGAGTTTTTAGCAAGAGGAATACAAGCGATATACCCTTCGGTACAGTTAAGATTAGACCTGATTAAACGAATTAAAAACAGTAATAGCCAAACCCGTAAGAATAGACAGAATCGTTTGCATGATGTGCGCAACGTATTTGAATTAAATACTCAAACCTGGGGAAGGGTCTCTCATATTGGTTTGGTAGATGATGTGATTACTACCGGAGCCACATTAAAGGGTATAATAGAACTTATTAAATCTAAGTATCCCGCTATACGAATTACTATCTTTGTCCTGGCGGTAACTAAATAACATGCAAAAGAAATTTCTAATTGTTGGCGGTGGGGTTGCAGGTGTTTGCCTTGCGCATCAGTTAATAAAACAAAAACAAGAGGTAACCTTAGTTGATGATGGAAATAATGTTTCATCTGTCGTTGCCGCCGGAATTGTTCACCCCATGTCGTTCAGACGTACCTTGCTTTCTTGGAGCGCAGACCCGTTTTATTTCGAATCAAAAGCCTTTTATGTGGAGATGGAATCCGTATTAAATGCACACTTCTTTCATCCAATTATGGTTCGAAGGTTATTCGCCTCACAAGAGGAAGCTACCTGCTGGAATCAACGGCTAGAGCAGCCTGAATTCAGGTTGTTTATGCATCAAATAACACCTGAAGACCTAGAGTTTACTCCGCACGGGTCAGGGCGAGTTGATGGCTTTTGGATCGACACGCGGGTATTTATTAAAGAAAGTCACCACTATCTTGCTGCGCGTCAACAGCTTGTTTATGACTCCATTTCAAGTGAGAATTTCAACCCAGAAACCATGGAGTTTCAAGGTGTTAAATACGATGAGGTGGTCATGGCTTTGGGTTATAAAAACAATCTAGTCCCTTGGTTTTCTGAAGTTCCTGTGAATCCAACAAAAGGTCAATTATTAACCGTAAAATGGGACAACCCACTCCAAAACACCTCCTTGCATCGAAAGGCATTTGCCTTACCCATTGGAGAGAATTTGTTTCGAATAGGCTCAACCTATGAATGGAATAATACCTCAACGGAACCAACACCTGAAGGGAGGGAATTAATTTTATCGAATGTAAGGTCTATTACGAATGACACACTGGAAGTAATAGCGCATTATTCAGGAATTCGTCCAACATCACTAGATCGTCGTCCGATGGTTGGAAAACATCCGGTGTATGACCAACTATATATTTTTAACGGCCTTGGTGCTAAAGGGTATATGCTCGCACCATCGCTAGCCGAGATGCTTTGCAGTAGTATGATCCACAATACCGCCATGTTAGCAGATCTCCAACCCTATCGATTTAATCCTAAGTAACTTTCGATATCTTTGTGTTTATGAGCGAAATAGAAGAAAAGCAAGCGCGTTACGATCGGGCATATTTGCGACTAGCACAAAACTGGGCGATGTTGTCGCATTGTACCCGTAAAAAAGTAGGGGCAATTATTGTTAAAGACCGAATGATTATCTCTGATGGGTATAATGGAACCCCTTCTGGTTTTTCAAACCGTTGCGAAAATGAAGATGGCGAAACGCATTGGTATGTTTTACATGCCGAGGCCAACGCCATTTTAAAAGTTGCTAAATCTACAAACAACACCGAAGGATCAACCTTATACCTTACGCATTCTCCTTGTAAGGATTGTAGTAAACTGATACTGCAATCGGGAATCAAACGCGTGGTGTATATGGATGCCTATAAAGACATTAGTGGCGTGACTTTTTTAACCAATGCGGGAGTTGTAATTACACAAATTAACACGATTGAACATGTCTGATAACAAACGATTTTTTCTACCCATATTCGCTTCCATTTTAGTGATTATTGGATTCGGAATGGGTTATATATTACACCCCAAGGTAGATTCCAAGCGCGCGTCTAAATTTGAAGAGGTATTGGATGCCCTGGACGAAATGTACGTTGATTCAATAGACAAAGACAAGGTGTTTAATCAAGCCATCAACGACATGTTACATAAATTGGACCCCCATTCAAGGTATATAACAGCGAATGCGCTTAGATCCGAACAAGAGGCGATGCAAGGAAGTTTCGGCGGTATTGGTGTTAGATTTCAATTAATTAAAGATACCGTATGTGTAATTAAGGCGATTCCTAATGCACCTGCATTTTTTTCCGGTGTTCGAAGCGGTGATCAAATCATTGCAATAAACGGCAAATCATTTACAGGTAAGAAAATAACTACCGATAACGTGATGTCCTCTTTAAAAGGAGATGTTGATACCGAGGTAAAGGTTACCATCCTTCGAAATAACATGAAAAAGCACATTACTATAATAAGGGGAGAGATTCCTTTAGAAACTGTATCTACATATTATATGATTGATAAGGAAATTGGTTTTTTACGCATAGATCAATTTTCTGTTCCAACGCATGAAGAGTTTGTGGTCGCGGCTGAATTTTTATTAAGCCAAGGCATGAATAAATTGATATTGGACTTGAGAGGGAACCCAGGCGGAGTAATGGAAGCGGCTATAAACATTGCAGATGAATTTCTTGCCAAAGGAGACGTTATCGTTTCCACAAAAAGCAAAAACAGCGATGCCGATGTTTCAAAATCTACCGAGGGGGGCTGTCTAGAGCGTGTTAAATTGGTGGTGTTAATTGATGAGGGTACGGCTTCCGCAGCTGAAATATTAGCCGGCGCCATTCAAGATAATGATCGCGGGGAATTAGTGGGAAGACGAACCTATGGGAAAGGACTCGTTCAACAAGATCAAATGTTGTCGGATGGAAGTAGTGTGCGGATGACGATTTCAAGATATTATATGCCCTCTGGCAGGTCTATTCAGCGAAAGTATACCGGAGATTATGAAGCATACATGCGCGATGAAGCCCGTTACATAAAAGGAGAATTATTTAGCCAAGACTCAATGTATTTGGATAAATCTAAAGTATATAAAACTAAAAAAGGGCGCCGTGTGTATGGCGGTGGCGGTGTTATTCCTGATGAATTCGTTCCTCTCGATACCACAGGGGCATCACTGTATTTAACAGAATTAAATGTAAATCAAATCTTCAGCGCGTTTGTATTTAAGTCACTACAAACCAAACGAACTAAATGGAAAACGATTGAGAATTTACGTGATTATAGCTTTACGTCCGTTGACCTTAAGGCGTTTACTGCGTTTGCTTCAAGTACGTATAACATACGTGGTTATGAACACTTAAATAAAACTCAGAAACTTCGAATAAATCAGCAATTGAAGTTGGAGTTTGCTCGTCAGTTGTGGGATGAAATAGGAGTATATAAAGTCACGTCAACCTATGACAAAGAATTAAAACGCGCACTCCTAAAATTGCGTTAAAGTTCTTCTCCGAGCGCCTTCGAGATTTCGATTTGAATTTTCTCGGTGTCGTAGTCTTCCTCTTCGTCAAATATTTCGAAATAAGGCTCTTCGAATGACTTGGACATCATGCGTTTTTGTAGCGAAAGTAAGAGCGATGGGAGGATGATTAAGTTGGTCACCATACCAACCAAAATCGTTATAGACACCAACAATCCAAGTGCTTTGGTTCCACCAAATTGAGAAAAAACAAACATGATAAATCCAAAGAATAAAATTACTGAGGTATAGAAAATACCAAGCCCCGTTTCTCTTAATGACGTTAATATGGCATAGTTCATGTCATGGGCATTGGCCTTCAATTCCTGTCGGTATTTTGCTAAAAAGAGGATTGCGTTATCCACTGTAATGCCCAGTGCTATTCCAAAAACCAAGAGGGTGGATGGTTTTAAAGGGATGTCAAAATATCCCATTAATCCTGCCGTAAGTAATAAAGGAATTATGTTTGGAATCATTGAAACCACAATGATCTTAAATGAACGAAACAGCACGGCCATTAGTAAGGCGATGGAAAGCACAGCGAATAATAAGCTTTGTAAAAGATTAATAAAAAGGTACTTTGTTCCCTCAGAAACCACCACCGAAATTCCTGTGAACGTCACGTCGTAATATTGATTATCAATGGCTTTTCTGAGCCTTTTTATTGATGATTTTTCTGTTCTATACTTATAAAGTTTATCAGGATCAACATCAAACGCATATTGCAGTGCTTCGTTTCTTTCGGCGATCGAACGTATCACATCATTAGCAATCGCAGGGTAGGCAACGAGTGAATCAAAACAGGTGTGATCGCCCGTTTCATATTTTTTGAAAAGCCGCTCCCATTCCTCTCGTTCCGGATTCATCAAGGCATCCACCTCAAGTTTTAATGTGTCTACCTTTTGGGCTACACTATATGACCCAAGGTCTTTCATTTGTGTACGGATGCGCAAGGTGGTATTTGCCGTGTCTACCAAATCCTTCAACGAAAGATTCCCATTGTTTACATTATTAAAGTCGAATTTCTCGAAATATGTTTTCAGTTTTAACATATCTCTTTTCTTGATTATCTTATAATATGCAGGGTTACCCTGATGATAAGACATATTAATAACCTTTAGAAAGTCAAGGTAGGTAAGACTTTTAGAAAACAAGGTGTCACTCTCAAACATTTGTTGAACTTCTTCAACACGCGTCATGGTCGTTTCATTAAACAGTTTCCCTGATTCTTTGTAGTTAACTGTGATTTCAAACGGAATTGACCCCCCGAAGTTTCGTTCGATAAATTTCAAATCGCGCGAAATTTGATCATTCTCCGGAATGTCTCCGGTAACATTTCCCGTGGCCGTAATTTTAGTCATGCCATAGATTCCCACAAACAACATTACTACGGATAACACATAAACAATCGGTCTATATCGGGTAATGATAAGAATAATATATTCAATGAATCCTTGAGAATACACTCGAGACAAGTGTCTTAAATGACGCTCTTTTGGTGGTGCACTATAACTGGCAAGAATTGGAACGATGCACAACGAAAGAAAGAACACCACCATTATATTCAAGCTAGAAATCACGCCAAATTCAGCCAGGCGATCACTGCTTGTAAACGTTACAAATCCTACAGCTGTCGTTAAATTGGTTAAAAAGGTTACTGGACCAATGCGCCTAATCATAATAAACAAGGCTTTGGTCTTGTTGCCCATCCGATTGAATTCCTGATGGTATCTAGTGACAATAAACACACAATTTGGTACGCCAATTACAATTAATAATGGCGGAATCAATGCCATCATTATGGTGAGTGAATAGTTAAATAATGCAATGGTTCCTAAGGCCCAAATAACCGATACAAAAACCACCAAGTTGCATTGTATAACAATTCGAAACGACCTGAAAAATATATATAAGAGTAGGGATGAGGCAAAAACGGAAAGCCCAAGGAAGAGGAACATTTCATTCAGAATGCGTTTTGCTACGGTAACGCGAATGTGAGGTAGTCCTGAAAAGTAGAATTTTCCGAGCGCGGGTTCGTATTGTTTCGTGAGTTCTTCTATGTGAAAAACCACCTTTGATTTAACTTTATCCTCTAATACTTTCTCACTTAATCCGATGAGCATTAAAGAAACTTCACTCGAATCATTATACAAGACATTTTTATACGCGGGATTTCTCTTTATTATAGTGCGTATAGAATCAATTGATTTTTCTTTGAATGTGGTGTCATAGAAAATCCGATGTATTACAAATTTTTGTTCGGCCGTATCATTAACGATATTAAACAAGGTGGCCTCTGAAATAACGGTCTCCACACCAGGTTGCGCGAGAATTTTATCTCCGAGTTCTTTCCACGCTTTGAATTTCTTTTCTGAATATAGGTCTTTGGAAGAAATAGCCATAACTAGTGTCGCCCCATCTTCACCAAATTGTTCTTTGAACTTAACATAGTTCATTTGTGTGGGGTGGTCTTTGGGCAGGAGAATACCGTAACGATTGTCTACGCGCAAATCAGATATTACAAAATATCCAAAAAACAAGGTCAATAGAAAGATAATGGTTAGGATATATAACCGATTTCTTAAAATGATACTTGCTATTCTACTCCACATGGATTTAGTTTACCTAAAATTCACCACAAAGTTACAAATTTCAACGGGTTCGTTAAGTTAGATTGTAAAAACCGTAGTTAAAAACCGGGTTTATTTAATTGGATTAAATAAAAAAACCCTGACTTCAACGTCAGGGTTTTGTACTCGAGGCGGGACTTGAACCCGCACGGGCTAATGCCCACAGGATTTTAAGTCCGGCGTGTCTACCAATTCCACCACTCGAGCAATCCTGAGCGAGAAACGGGATTCGAACCCGCG
>JBEGMB010000161.1:0-9169 GCA_041183245.1 Bacteroidota bacterium | reverse complement strand
ATATAAATTGATACATACACTAAAATAGAAATTATTTTAATTACCCCATCGAAATAAACATTACATTTTCTTAACATTTAGCGTGGGCATGTATCATAAGAGAATTGCGACCTTTGCAGCGAATTTTATGACTACTCTTTTTATTTCTACCATTGTTTCCCTTTTTTCACTCATCAATCCATTGAGTGCGATGCCGGTGTTTATTTCACTGACAACCGGATTTCCTAAAGATCACCTGTTTCGTACGATTCGTAGAACGTCCATTTATGTTTTCGTTGTTTGCGTATTATCCTTTTTCATTGGAGAATTTGTGCTCAATTTTTTTGGAGTATCAATTCATGCCTTGAAAATTGCGGGTGGAATTATTATTTCTCGTTCGGGGTTTCAATTGTTGAATGCTCAACATAAAAGTGATGTTCATGGGCCCATTGAAGACGAATCTCGCCTAAAAGAAGATATATCCTTTAGTCCCTTAGCGATGCCACTTCTGGCAGGTCCTGGTTCTATTTCCTTATTGATTAACTTGGCAATTCAAACCGAAGATTATGAGAGTAAGGGTGTAATTCTAGCAGGAATTTTTATTGTTTGTTTGAGTATTTACCTAGTGCTCTCTTCTGCACCTTATATCTTAAAGTACCTCGGACAAAGTGGCTTGCGTACGCTTTCCAAAATTATGGGCTTATTAGTCCTTTCGATAGGGATACAGATGATTGTTGCGAGTGGCCGCTCGTTATTTTACGCGTCTATTTAATTTCTTCGAAATCGTCGAACTCGTCAGCGTCGCGCTTAGGCGCTTTTGATTTCGGACCCCGAAGCATCCACGTAATGGCTGCTAAAAAACGAACCAGCGTAGCAAGCAAAAAGAAGAATCCTGCAAGTTTAAATATCCATCCAATAATCGGAATATCAATTAAATCCTGCGTTTGTTCATAAAACCACTGCGTAACCACGCTATCTAAGGCAACCGGGAAAAATACCCAGAGGATGGTGATGGAAATAGAGATTAGCGCAACGGCTAATTCCCATTCATTTTTCATTTTCACTTTTTTATACAGGTTCGTATAAAGTTGAACCTGCACTGCATTTTGCTCTGATCGAATATTCCTTAATAGATATAAGAAGTAAGTGATTAAAGAAAGGATGAGCATGCTATTCACGGTTAAGCTACCTTCTACGTTAGCTACAAATTTTAATACGAGCACCCCCAGAAACAGTGATTGAAGCAATTGCAGAAAATATCGAAATTGTGTGCGAATATTTTCAGGGAGAATGATCATTAGCAACAGTTGCAACCAAAACCAAATAAAGGCAAACGCAGAAAACAATACCCCCAATTGGAAAATTAATGACAGTGCGTTCATTATTTCGGTAAGATTTGAAATTCCATGTATGAAGTCGGCGCTTCCGCGGCTGTTTTTGGATTGAAGTCAAGCCGTAACACTCTTCCCTCTGTCCTTCGATTCAATTGATGTAAATATTCGTAAAGTACTTCATTCTCTTTCTTACTTTGAATAAATTCTTCACTTAGTTTTATCATTTTATTTTGCGTTGGATCAAACCACATCGCGGGTTCTGACTCACCCTTACCAACAGGTATAATTCTGCGGGGGTCAATGTTTAGCTCTTGAACCAAATATTTATAACATGCTTTAGCCCGATTTTCTGATAGCATTTGATTTCTTGTTTCCTCTCCGCGCGAATCCGTATGAGAAATTAATTCAATAATTAGATTAGGGTAGTCACCAAGTAATTTAGCTACAGATTTTAGCGAGTCATAACTGTTTACCGTTGAATCATTAATAAAAGTCCATTTGTTAAATTCATATTGAATATTCGGAAAGCGAATGATGTTCTGTTCTTGTGCTTCAGGCTCAGTGATTTCAAATATATGGCTGATTTTTTGTCCGATGGAGTCTGTAATTTGCAATTTAAAGGTCCCTTTTCTAAGTGAACCAATGTCTTGTGTTGTCATGCCATTTGACCATTGGTATTTATAAGGCTTTACACCGGATACAATGTCAATATCGATCATTCCATCGGAACCTTGGAATTCACTGATATGTTTGATTTCTTTTACCGTCATAACTAATTCCGGCGGTTTAATGGCCCATGCTGACCATAAGTCTAAATCCTTCCCGTCGCGGTTACTTGACCAAAGCGCTTGATTATCAATGAGCGAGAAATACGCATCAAAGTTTGGTGTATTAATGGTTTTTCCGAGGTTAATCGGTTTTGACCATGAATTCCATCTACCCTTTCTAACGCTGTAGTAGATGTCCGCGTCCCCTTGTCCTTTGAATCCATTAGAAGAAAAATAGAGGGTATCGTTGTTCGGAGATAGAAACGGCGAAATTTCAAACCCTGGGCTATTAATTGTTGAACCAAGGTGTTCTAATTCTGACCATCCTTCGCTGCCAAGCATCGAATAATACAAATCTTCCTCTCCTTCTGAACCCGCGCCTTCATAGGAAACGATTACAACTTGTTGATCCCTCGAAATTGTATAGCCAACATACTTTCCATCAATGTCTAAGCCCGGTATAGCGAGTTTCTTTTTAACTAACCAATTGGTGTCCTGATTCCCTCGCGTAGCGATTGTGATGCCTTTTTCTAAATCACGTTCGGTACCGTAGGAACTGATTAAATATAATAAACGCTGGGTACTGTCCGATGGATTCTCAGCTTCGGATATTACCGCATTATGGAGTTTATTGTTTAACGATTTCAACGCATATGGCGTACCCCATGATCCACTTGTTTTTTTACTAACCCAAATGTCTTGATCATAAATCCCCCCTGTATTTTTAGGGTCAAATGTTCTAACAAAATATAGCATGTCTCCCTGTTCCGAAAACACAGCATTGCTTTCATCCGCTGACGTGTTTATGTTTGTCCCAAAACGCAGAGGTGTTGTGAATTCATAGATTTGAGTCCAACCATAGTTGAGTACGACAAAACACAGGATAAATAAGCGGGCTTTAAAATCCATAACTTAAATAAATTTCATGTCCCCCATTACTAAACCGATTGATTCGATTGGTTGAGAAATCAAATGCATATCCAATCTTCAAATTATCTGATACTTCCATTCCAGCCATCAATCCAGCGGAGGCATTATACTGATAGTTTATTCCTGCCCAAAAAATATAATTAATGGTTGTCATAAGGGTTGCTTCAAGAGAAACCGGCCCGTGATTCATTTGTTTTGCAACAATGATAGGCTGTAAATCTAAGCCATTGGCTATTTTAAAGGTATATCCAACCAGCGCATTCCAATGATATTGTTGGTCGAAAAAGCTAGTTTGTTGAACAAGCCCATTGGGGATTCCTCCGTGGTGAATGGCACCGGAAAAAATGACTTTTTTTGAAAAAAGGGTTAACCCAAACCCACTGCTTAGGGAAAGCGCCCGTAAACCATTGGCTAAATATGCATCATACGTAGCATCTCCTCCGCCATAGGGTAATTGCGGATTATTAAGATTTAACACACTTGCTTGACTTGGAGAAAACACATTGTTTCTTAGCCCCATTCGCAGCCCCGCACTTAATTTCCAGGTTTTATTAATTGGGATATTAGCAGCATAACTACCACTTACATCGAGGTATTTAAAGGCACCATAATTATCAGATATAACTTGTCCGCCAACAAAATGTTGAAGTACTATATTTTTTTTCTTTTGTAGAGGCTCATATTCACGTTGAATTCTACTTCCTGGATTGAATATTGTTTTGACCTTTTTCTTGATCATTGTTTGCCCTATGCAAGCAATCGTTCGTGGTTCGTTTCCAAAGCCTAGCATTTGCCACCTTGCAAGTAAGGATATACTACTTTGCTTGTTCATTGCCATTCCCGATGGATTGTATACTGAGTAATTCATTGGGATTTGACGAAATTGCGGCATTTGTTGACCCAAAAGACTCAGCGAACAGATTGTAAAAACAAGGGTCATTAATCTCATGGCGCACGTAAAATTGTAATGGTTCCATTAATCGGCTCTATGCTTCCATCCACTGCCTTTTCAATAATGTAGTAATAACTTCCAACGGGTAATTCTTCACCGTTCAAGGTCCCATTCCATGGCGATGAAGCATAATCCCCTTCGATGCTCGTGTATATATTTTCTCCCCACCGATTGAAAATTTTAACTTGATTTAAAGGGAACTTTGAGTCTAAGCCGACAATATCCCATACATCGTTATCCCCATCCCCATCCGGAGTAAAAGCACTGGGCACTACTAAATTACATGAAACGATTTCTGTAGAAAATCCCAAAACGTTACTAACGCATCCATTCACGACTTGCACTACATAATACGTAGTTGAACTGTCGTTGTTTGGATAGAATATTGGGCCACTTTCCAAGTATTGACTCAAATTTGAATCGGCGAACCAGGAGATAACACCGTTTGGATTTGGGTTTGTCAGGGAGATACTTCCTGAAGGCTCATTTTCACAAACAACGGTGTCTCCGGTAATTATGGGTGTTTGTGGTATTGATAAGGAGTCAAGTAATATTGTGCCGCCTAAGGCTCTGGTACAAAATTCATCGCTTATAGAAACGAGTTCGTATAAACCTGCTTGTGTGCCCAAATACAAGGGGTCTGAGGCTCCTGCGGTCACTTGCTCCACGCCATTTAAGTTCCATACTACCGTTACGGGATAGGATGCGTTTAGGTAAAGCAATACCGAATCAAAACTTTGCAAGGGACAATTATAGGTTCCACCAGTTAAACTAAGCAAATTAGGGAGTGCATGTACTGTGAGTTCAAAAGTGTCTTTTGCCATGGTGTTACATAATGAAACGCTGTAAACTATTTGATATACACCAGCACTGCTACCTGTGGTATTGATTGCTCCGGTTATCGGGTCTAAGTTAAGTCCCCCAGGAAAAGAACTATAGGTTCCGTTACTTGGTGTTGACGGAGGTAGCGTTGGGGTGATTATCCCAGCGTTTAGACAAAGGTCATTCGGATAACTTAATCCCAAGGATGGGTTACCTTGTATGATTTGTACATTGGATTGGTTAGAACACGATCTTAAGGTACTGAAGGTAATGTCATCGATTGCGAAGTCATTCCCTAATCCACTTTGATTCAAATTTTCTATCAATAAGATTGCAATACTATCAGCACCAGAATTCCATGTGGTGCTTTGTTGTTGCCATGAGCACGTGGTATTGGTTAAGGTGTCAACACTAAGGGAAATTCCATTTATACTTGCCTTTAGAATAGCCGGGTTGTTACTTTCTACCGATTGCGCATAATAGGAAAAGGTGTAAGTGGTATTTTTTTCTACCGAAATTCCTTGTTTCCAAACGGATGTGTTTCCTGAAATTGCCCCATCAATCACCATCATATTTCCTACGCCATTGCCAAAGGTATGATCCACACAGGGGGAAAATGTTCCTTCCCAAAAACTTGCATTGGGTGTTATGCCATACGTTGATTGTAGCCCATTGGGATTCGTTGGGGTTAGAAATGTTAAATCGCTGTAAAACCCGGTGTTCATCGCCTCAAAGTTGCCGTTTGTTACCAAGTTTTCGTTGGTGTTGTTTGTGGAAACCAGATAAACCGTGGTTTGATTCGGGCTAACCAAAACGGTATCATTGAACGGGTTTAATAGGTTTGGGTCGGGTGGTGTAGCCATCCATAAATAATTGGTGTTTGTACCACCCGTTACCGTTAAGGTCACTTGTGTGTTTGCACAAACCAAGGTATCCGTTGGATTAACTTGCAGGAAGTCATTTGGAAAAACAAGTTGATTCGTCAAGTTCACCGATTGGTTCGTCGCATCGATAACGCTCAAGCTGTACGAACCAGCAGGTATATTTGTGAAAATTCCCGTGGAGTTATTCAAGGTTCCAAAGCCTCCGGATAACGAATATTGATACGGCGGATATCCCCCTTTCGCATACCCAATTAGCACGCCACTTAAGGAATCACTACAGCTTGGTTGGGTAGTCGATGCAGTTAACGACAACGGATCCCCAACAGGCATTACCGCGATGTCGTCAATGGCAAAATCATTACCGGTTATATTGATGTTATCGTCATAAAGACTAATATTAACACAAGAATTCGTTGGTTCGAATTCTACAGCATAGGCTTGCCATCCGGCTGCGGGGAGCGGCGCTAAGGTCGGTGTAAGCACCTGAATATTTACTGCATTGTTAAATGTAGCCTTTACATCTGCTTGAGAAGCAACATTCTGTACTAAACTTGATGCCGAATGTAACCAATAGCTGAGAATATACGTGTTGCCTACAGTTAACCCACAAACACCCCCTCCGTTGCTTCCTGCTTGCCAAAATGCTTGTCCGCCACCGATATTTACACCATCAACCACCAACATATTTCCCTGCCCAGAACTGTGGTCACCAAAGAGTAAAAAAAAGTTAGTGTTTAACGGCAATGGATTATTGGTTATCGCAAAGTCACCAGGCTGGGTACTTCCGAAATACGGGGGAGAAATAAGCGAATAACCTTGCCCATTTACATTAAAACCAACCCCCGGACCACCAAATTCAAAATGCCCATTAAACAGGTAGTTTTGTCCCCAACAATGAAGAGAAAAGTACATACCAATAAGGAGCAAAAAGTGCTTCACAGCATAAAGTTAACACGATTCTAATTGTGGACCCTGTTTGAATGCTGATAAATTTCTATATGGAATTGTTAATAATTCAATCCATACATGAGCACGGAGGGTCTAAATATAAGGTGCAATGTTTGAAATCATTCACCAATTGCTTGTGAAATTCATGGTTATACATTACGCCTTGGATATCCAGTATCTTTAGATTTGGTAAGGTTTTTAATTGAGGTGAAATAAAATTTACAGCATTGTCATACAAATCTAAGGTCTCCAAGGCGGTGAGTTGTTCAATTTCATTTGGAATCCGTTCAATGTGATTTTCAGCGAGCAAGAGTTGTTTTAAAGTACTTAGTTGAAATATGGCAAATGGAATTGAGTACATTTTATTCTTCGTCATGTTTAAGGTCTCTAAGTGTTTGAATACTAAGATGGAATCACCTAATAACTCAATTTTGTTCTTGCTTAGATTAAGCGTTTTGATTTCGGTAAAACGATAAACGATCGATGGAAGTGCAGTGAGTTTTTCACGGCTCAAATCAATCGAAAAGACACTGTCGGGGTTTGCTTGGTTCAACTCAGCAAGCGTATAACTATGCGCTACCTGTTGACCATAGAACAAGGCACTAAAGACTAGAGAAATACCTACGAGAATCGATTTCATCTTTTTTTAATTGCTCGGTTAACTCTTCAATACCTGAAAACGTTTGTTCCCCACGTAAGCGATGCCATAGGGAGATTGTTACAGTCTTCCCGTAAATATCTGAATTAAAATCAAATAAATGCACCTCAATTACTCGATGATTTGAATTGCTAACAGTAGGCCGAATCCCTATATTCATCATCCCTTGATAGGTAATACCATCAATGCAAGTTTTCACTGCATAAACTCCATTACCAGGTATCAGTTTTGAATCGCTCATAGGTTCAATATTTGCCGTTGGAAATCCAATGGATCTTCCGAGTTGCTTTCCAGTAACTACGTTTCCCATAACTTGGTATTTATATCCCAATAAACGATTGGCGCTTTCAACTTCCCCTTGGATTAAAGCCGCTCTGATTTTTGTTGAACTTACGATAATTTCATCCACATCTTGCGCAGGAATTTCTGTAACGAATCGGTTGGTTTTAGTAAGTACTTCTGCTAACAAGTGAACGTCACCCTCCCGATTATGTCCGAATTTATGATCGTAGCCCAATATAATTTCAGAGATGTTTAACTGTTCAATTAAGACATTCGATATAAAGTCGCTGGCTCTTTGATTGGAGAATTCTTTAGTGAATGGTAAAATTAAAAGATAATCTAATCCAGTTTGTGAGAGGAGCTCAATCTTTTCATCCAAGGTGCTGAGTAAAGAGATTTCTCCTAACCCTAAGGCTTGTCTTGGATGCGGATCAAAGGTAATAAGCATGCTGTCCTTACCTGTGCCCTTCGCCTTATTAATGAGCTGAGTCAAAATAGCATGGTGCCCCGCATGAACCCCATCATACGTGCCTAAGGTCACGATTGGATTCCGCAATAAGGGAAGCGATGATAAACTTGTTAATGCCTTCATTATCTGAGGTGCAAAGGTAAGCAATCCAAATAAACGTGGATTTTAAACTTTTGAAGTACTTTTGGGAAAATGATTAACATGAAATTGAAATTCTTCACCCTTTTATTTTCTTTTACCATCCTTTTTGGATCCCTTCGGGCCGATGAAGGCATGCTTATTCCGTTGCTTATTAAAGCCTTTGAATCGGATATGCAAGCGCGGGGAATGAAATTGACTGCTGACCAAATATACAGTGTAAACCATGCGAGTTTAAAAGATGCTATTTTTCAGTTTGGTGGAGGATGCACCGCTGAATTGGTTTCAAGTCAAGGGCTTTTATTGACCAATCATCACTGCGGGTATTCTCAAATTCAGTCACATTCCAGTTTAGAACACGATTACCTGAAAAATGGATTTTGGGCAAAAGAAAAAAAAGATGAATTAGCCAATCCTGGCCTAACTGCAACACGCATCGTTCGGATCGAGGATGTCACCGCCTTGGTATTACAGAATACACAAGGTAAACAAGACCGGACGGTAATCGCTGCAAACATCGCTGCAATCGTAAAAACAGCCATCGAAGGAACACATTATGAGGCGGAAGTTAAAGCCTTTGATTATGGAAATGCCTATTACTTGATGGTAAAGGAAGTGTTTAAAGACATTCGGTTTGTAGGTACTCCTCCTAACTCTATTGGAAAATTTGGTGGAGACACCGATAATTGGGTTTGGCCAAGACATACGGGTGATTTCTCGGTATTTAGAATTTATGCCGGGCCGGATAATAAACCCGCCTCATATGCAGCGGATAATGTTCCATACGCGCCGATTCAGTATTTGAACATTTCATTCAAGGATCGAAAAGAAGGTGATTTTACTATGGTATACGGATTTCCCGGTGTTACCGAACAGCACGTAGTTTCTGAATATTTTTTCCATTCCGGTTTAGATTCGGCCATCTTTCTGTATTCCGCTTCCTCGCGTTGTTTCACTGCAACACCGTCTAAATTTTTCAGGCCTTCCACCTGTCCTATCCATTTTT
>JBEGMB010000160.1:0-4648 GCA_041183245.1 Bacteroidota bacterium | reverse complement strand
TATCTATGATGATATGTATAAAGTATCTATTTACGGTTATGACGGAGATTTGATTGCTTCCACTACTTGTACTTTTGACTCTGATGTCTCTGCAAAAAAAAGAATCTCTCAAGACGACCCTTACCTCAATTGCTACTCAGATACAAATGGTGATCAGATTTGGACAAGTGTTGTTTCATTACAATCGTTGATAGATAATGTGGAAGGATGGAAGCAAGATAACGCTCAACTTTACCTCTGGGTTTTTAGTTCAGACACGCCTTTCGCTTTTGTTTTAGAATAGGTTTATTTTAAACTTCCCTTGGTCGTTTACTATTTAATAAATTTTCATAAAACAAAGGACTTTAAATTCATTTTTGTTTATTTCAATATCGTGGTACATTCCATATGAAATGTACTTTGCTTATTTTCGCAGGATAAAAATGAAAGGATTCTTATATTTTGTGTTAATAAATCTGATTGCGTTTAAAACTCAATTGACCTTTGCACAGAACTTTATTTTTGGACAACTTCAAGGATCTCCGGTCATGAACACAAGCGGTTGGAACCTAAACGGAAACGCCTATGTAGGTGATACTCCAGGTGATAACGACAATTTTGGTAATGAATTAATTCTAACAAATGCTGCAGGAAATCAAAGCGGTGGAGTTTTTTATTCTCAGCCTTTAAATCTTGGGATTTGTTCTCAATGGACCGTAGATTTTGAATATCGAATTTGGGGCGGGAGTGCGGCCGACGGATTAGCTTTTTGTTTTCTTCAAGTTCCTCCTGCAGGCTTCGTAGCAGGTGGTGGAATTGGAATTCCCGGAACAGCAAATGGCCTTAAGATCGTGCTCGATACTTGGGACAATGGATGCGGCGCAAACCCTGAGCTTCAAATTTTTAGTGGGGTTGGATATAATGAATGTATTGCTGGTATTGTTAAACTCACGAACACCGCAGGAAACCTAAACTTTATTCGAGGAAACACCTACAAACCTGTCCATATAACATACAACAATGGCGTCATTAACCTTTCAATTAACAATACACTCTACCTAACCGCAAACTTCCCCATCAACTTTGCTGGCTACATGGGATTCACCGCAAGTACAGGCGGAGCAACGGACCAACATTCCATTCGAAATGTGGTAATTTACACCGCACAAGCCACCTCCAATGCCGGTGCAAACGTACAAATATGCTCCAATACACCCGTTTCCATTGGCGCCCCAAATAATCCGAATTATTCTTATACTTGGTCACCAGCCAATGGACTAAGTAGCGCCTCCGTTTCCAATCCAACAGTGAACTTAACTAACAATACCAATGCACCAATTATTCAAAACTACGTAGTCACTACAACCATGACAGCAAGCCCTGGAATTTGTCCAACTACTGATACGGTTCAAGTTACGATTAACCCAACATTTACAAGCAACGTGGTAGATACCATTTGTGATGGAAGTCCTTATTTCTTCAATGGAAATTTAATTAGTCAAAGCGGTTATTATGTGGATACCTTAACCAGCATTTTTGGTTGTGATTCAATTATTACCCTAGATATTGTAATTTCTTCGAATCCAGTGGTTACCGCTACGGGTGCTCAGCTTTGCTTTGGTGATTCTGTGCTCTTAATTCCTAACGGAGCACTAACCTATTTGTGGTCACCTACCGTAAATACTGTTTCAAACTTCGGCGCCATGTGGGTTACGCCAAATGCGACCAGTAGCTATATTGTACAAGGATTTAATATCGATGGATGCAGCGACAGTGATACCATTACCGTTACAGTCAACCCCATTCCCAATACCCAAATCCTTGTAGACGATAACAGTGTTTGTCCGAATACCCTCATCCAATTTACAGCTTCGGGAGCCGACAGCTACACGTGGTCTGGGATTGATTTAGTCGGATTTACAGGGAATAGTCAAGCGGCAACGGCAATCAATTCAGGATGGTATGAAGTATTAGGTACCAGTATTTATGGATGTCAATCTTCAGACTCACTTTATGTTACGGTAAATCCTAACCCTGTAATTACAGTCAACCCAATATTGGAAGAAGTATGTATAGGTGAACCTGTGAACTTCAACATGAATGGTGCAAACACTTACGTGTGGTCGAATGGAAACACAGCCAATAACTTCACAGGTTTTCCTACTAATTCTGAATCCTTGATCATCATTGGCTATAATATGTTTGGATGCAGTGATACAGTTTCTGCCGGAATAATAGTTCATCCAAATCCACTCGCCAGTATTGGAGTAAGCAATGGCAATTTACAAAGCGATAACCCAGTGGCGAATTTTCAAAACAATTCAATAAATCAATCACACTCCACTTGGAATTTTGGAGATGGCACCGTACTTACAGACAATGCCGTGGATATCCTTCATACCTACCCGAGTGAAGATGGAAACTATTCCGTAAGCCTGAGTGTAATGACGGAATTTGGTTGCAGTGATTCCACAACAATAGGCATACAAGTATCTGGCGACCCCATTTACTATGTCCCGAACACCTTTACTCCTGATGGAGACCAATTCAACAATGTTTTTAAACCAATTTTTACTAGCGGATTCGATCCGACGGGTTATAACCTCTCTATTTACAACCGATGGGGAGAACTGCTCTTTGAGTCCCTCTCTCACGAAGAAGGATGGCCTGGTTATTATGGCGGACTAAAAGTACCTCCCGGGGTTTACACCTATACCATAACTTTTTTTGATAAGAAGGAAAATCGATTAAGGATACTAGAAGGCCATGTGAATTTGATTAGGTAGTCCATTGAACAAAACGCACTTGTTAAAAAATAAAATCTATTTGAACCTCATCCAACGAATGTTGTTTACACTACAGAATGGTAGAAGAAAATAAAAATATTTTCGGGGAAAAATTAATCCCATGTTGTACGAATCCAATGACTGGATTTTATCGTGACGGTTTTTGTCGAACGGATGCATTCGACGAAGGTCGACATGTAGTGTGCGCTCAAATGACAGAAGAATTTCTTGTCTTTTCAAAAGAAGTTGGAAATGACCTTTCCACACCAATACCCGCATATGATTTTCCTGGGTTAAAAGCAGGCGACTTCTGGTGTCTGTGTGCGCTTCGATGGAAGGAGGCATTTGATGCGGGGAAAGCTCCGTTAGTTAACTTAGAAGCTACATCCGAAGCAGCCTTGGCATACATAGAAATTCAAGATCTAATTACTCACGCCTATCGAACGATCAATGAATAGACTGGAATACAGCTATTTTGAGCTTCCCTCCACATTTTATTCTAAGGTTAGTCCGCTGAAATTTAAAGGACCTTCAACCCTACTTTTTAATAAAACACTTTCAAAAAAACTTCATATCTCAGAAGATTTCATAGCCGCTCTGATTGATACAACTTCAGAAGTATCCAATGAAATCATAAGCCCCTTCGCTCAAGCCTATGCAGGACATCAATTTGGTAATTTTACAATGCTAGGAGATGGCCGTGCAATTGTACTTGGTGAAGTGGTAGTTGAAAAACAGCGCTTCGACTTGCAACTCAAAGGAAGCGGCCCTACCCCCTATTCTCGTCGAGGAGATGGTCGAGCAACTCTAAAAGCCATGACTCGAGAGTATATAATAAGCGAAGCCATGGAGGCCTTGCATATTCCAACATCAAGATCATTAGGCGTTTTTTCAACAGGCGAGCGCATATTTCGCACGGGTCCTGAACGTGGCGCAGTAATGGCACGCGTCATGAAAAGCCACATCAGAGTCGGAACCTTTGAATATGCTCGTTATTTTTTAACCAATGAAGCGCTTCAAGCTCTCTTAAATTATACCATCGATAGGCTTTATCCATCATGTAAACAAGCAAGTAATCCGGCCTTGGAATTTATTAAAACAGTTGCTGAAACACAATTTGAATTAGTCACTCATTGGATGCGCGTTGGGTTTATCCATGGGGTAATGAACACCGATAATACCGCAATCAGTGGCGAATCGTTTGATTATGGTCCGTGCGCTTTCATGAATCAATACGATCCCAATGCTGTTTTTAGTTCAATTGATACGCAAGGGCGGTTTTCGTTCGTAAACCAAGGAGCCATCATTCAATGGAACTTAGTTCGCCTAACAGAAGCCCTTTTGCCACTCATCGATCCATCGGAGGAGCAAGCGCTTGTCATTGCAAAATCGTTTATACAAGGATTTGAAGAGGAATGGAAACGGAAATACCAGCAGATGATGGCGCAAAAAATTGGTTTTTCAAAAGCTGACAAGGAAACAGAACGCTTGGTTAGCGATTTATTGAAGATGATGAAGCAGCATGGCGCAGATTACACCAATACCTTTACTGCACTTTGTTATGAAATCCCTAATTCCCTTTCCTCATGGGAGCAAGAAGCATTTATTGAATGGAAAGCCCAATGGAACACCTATGCGAAAAGTCAAGGTGCATCCTTAGAAGAACGTATAGCGATTATGCGTAAGATAAATCCTGTCATAATTCCACGAAACCACCTGGTAGAGTCTATGCTTTCGGAAGTAGAACTGTGGGAAAATGATACAAGATATTCAGACCGATTTCACCAAGCTATGTCTTTATGGACCAATCCATATGCCTATGATGAGTCGCGCATTCCTTGGATGAAACCCCCTACCCTAGAAGAAAACCAAGCCCACCAGAC
>JBEGMB010000159.1:0-12364 GCA_041183245.1 Bacteroidota bacterium | reverse complement strand
GAAATTCAAAGACAAAGCAGGGTTAAATTTCAAGATGACATTGAATTTATTAATAGCATGAACATACTTGAAAAAAAAGTAGCTTCTTTGTCATAACTTAAATTTTATTTCTAAGTTAGTTTAGATCATTCTAACCTAAAAGAAAACAATCAATCCGTTTTCTTTTTATTTTCACTCTCAAATAACCATGAGAAAAATCCTTTTGCTACTATTTTTTTTACCGCTTTTGGTATTTAGTCAATTCCAAATTGGTCACCGAACTATCACCTTCAACGACCCTACTCGTAGCGGTGGCTTTGGATCAGGCGGAGGTCCTGGACGTCAAATTCAAACTGAAATCTATTATCCTAGCTATACTTCAGGTGAAAACACCCCAGTAGCTACATTCGCTGATTTCCCGGTTATCGTGTTTGGTCATGGGTTTGCTATGGGGTGGGATGCCTACCAAAATATATGGGAACACCTTGTACCGAAAGGTTACATTATGGCCTTTGTCCGTACCGAAGGAAGCCTTATACCCGCGCCTAGCCATGCAGATTTTGGAGCCGACTTAGCCTTAGTTGTTACTAAAATGTTAGCCTTGAATACTACGGCAGGCTCTCCATTCAACGGGACCGTAAAACAGAAGGCAGTTATCATGGGTCATTCCATGGGTGGTGGAGCTACCATGCTTGCAGCAGCAAACAATACCTCCATTGCGGGAATTGTGGGATTAGCTCCTGCCGAAACCAACCCAACAGCCATTGGAGTTTGTCCGAACATTACCGTTCCTGCCCTCATTTTTTCTGGTTCTAGTGATGGCGTAACCCCTCCAGCTGAACACCACATTCCAATATATCAAGGAATTGCCTCTACCTGTAAATCGTTTGTGAGTATTACCGGTGGCGCGCATTGTTATTTTGCTAACAGCAATTTCAATTGTGATTTTGGTGAAGGTACTTCCTCGCAAGGGATTTCGATTTCAAGGGCAGAACAACAGGAGAAAACGTTTTGGTTACTTGACCCGTGGTTGCAGTATGTGTTAGGCTCTGACTGCTTCGCATTAACTGATTTTCAATGGAAACTGAATAATACCATAGGAACCGTAAATCAAGGAACGTGTACTCCTTCAGGAACAAACGCAACAATCTTTTACGACAACATGTCAACCTTATGGACTACCACACCGGGAACGGCCTATCAATGGTACTGGAACAGTCAAATCATGCAAGGAGAAACCAATGACAGTTTAGTACCACCGGTGGATTTAGGAGGAGATTATTCCGTATCGGTATTCTCTCCATCAGGCTGTGAAACAAGCTCTTTCATTACCCTTCAAGGATCTATCAGCGTGCTACCCATGGATTATCAGTTGATTTACCAAGCAGCGGAAAATATTATTCAGATTACTACAAATATACCGTACACTGGAAGTATTAGTCTGCAAGATATTCACGGTCGAATCATTAAACAAGAGGTAGTTAACGCAACAAGCATGAGCTTCTCAAGCAATCAATTATCCAAAGGGGTTTACTTTGTTCGTTTAGGGAACTTGCCTGCAAAACGAATACTGGTCTACTAAATTAACAGTTCCTCTAAGGCTTCTCGACTTTGCATGGGTTCATGAGCTTGTATGATTCCATCTTGTGGCACTAACCAAAGGGGTAATTCAAAGGCTATCACCAAATCCAAATCGTGCGTTGAAAGAAGGATGCCTTTTTGTTCTGAAGTGGCCAATTCTTTAAGTAAGGTAAAGAGTTGTTTTCGGTGATAAAAATCCAAAAAGGCGGTAGGTTCATCCAAGAAAATATAGGGTGTATCTTGCGCTAAAGCCCGTGCAAGACCCACCAATTGTCGTTCACCATCACTCAATGAAGAGGTGAGTTTTTGAATTAAATGCTCCGCCCCTATGCGTTTCAGCGCTTGTTTTGCAACCTGAATATCCGCTTCCTTTAAACTACCCAAGAGGCCTAAATACGGAGTTCTGCCGAGTAGGACATAATCCAATACCTGCAGTTGCGATACACCCGAGAAATGGGCATTAAGCCATGCAATTTTAGTGGCTAAGGATTGAGGCGACCAATGCGATATTTCTTTTCCATCAATACGCACCGACCCGCTTAGGATAGGAAGTGAACCTCGCAAGGTTTTAAGGAGGGTTGATTTCCCGCTACCGTTCCTACCTACCAAAGCCACTAAATCCCCCGGATTCAGCGTTAACGATTCAGCTGATGCGATGGATTCCGTATAACCGATATGTAACTGCTTACCCTGTAACATGCCTGTTTTTTAAAATCATCCAACTTACAAAGGGCACTCCCAAGAGTGCAGTCAAAGCATTCAAAGGAATCGCCACGTAGGATTCAAGTAGTTTAATCGCGAAATCACACACGCCTAAAAATAAGGCACCAAAAAGGATATTAGAAAACAACAACACGCGATGATTTTGGGTTTTCATTAGCAATTTTGTAACGTTGGGAATGGCCAGTCCCACGAAGGCAATTGGACCGGCAAAGGCGGTAATGACACCGGTAAGTATTCCCGCAATCAAGATGCTCATAATACGTACCATACGAATAGAAACTCCGAGGGATTTGGCGATGTCTTCTCCCAACACCATGGCATTGAGTGAACGTACCTGAAAAAGTGAAAGAATAACCCCAAGGCTTGTAATTACGGCAATCCATGGGATTTGCTGAATGGTCACCCGTTGCAAACTACCAAAATTCCAAAATACATATTGTTGTAAATCTTGAGTAGCCGAAGACGCCTGAATAATTGCAATGATAGCACCAATAAAACTGCTCAACATTAATCCAATAAGCAATAAATGAACCGCTGAACGCAATTTTAGGGCAAAGAGCAACATGATTGCGCCCATTCCCATAGCACCCAAAATCCCAAGAAAAATCAAATCCGTAATGGATCCCAAGGCGGTAATTCCTGTCATCATCCACAGGGCAACCAACAAGGAAGAGCCGGAGGTGATTCCCAAAACATCGGGTCCAGCCAAGGTGTTTTGAAATAAATTTTGCATCAACATTCCCGCCACGGAGAGTGCTGCGCCGGCTAAAAAGGCCATGAGAATTCTGGGCAGTCGAAACGACCAAACCACGGTAGAAGAAACTTCATCCCTTGGATTGGTTAGGGCTTGAAAAATGTGTTCCCACGTGGTGTTGAAATACCCCGTTTTTAAATACAGTAAAAATACCACAAGGAGCAATATCCCGGCGGAGAAAAGCAAGATTAGGTGGGATTTAGTTTGGTTCATTTTACTTCCCGGTAAAAATACAACGTTTCATCGGCTGAATTCCCTTGTTTGATTCGAATTAAATCGCGCAGCACGATGTCTGGCATGAGGGCACTTTGTTCCCAAAATTTATTCAGGTCGTGTGAGTAGCAAAAAATCGAACCCTTAGTAAATGGACGAAGTTGAATTGCTTTTGGAAACCCGTTCAAGATAGCTTGCTTAGTAGGGAATCCTGGATTTAGCCAAAGTTCACATGCCTCAGCCTCTTGATAAATGCGTTCAGCCCCTACCGCCATACTTCCCGTACCCCTGTAGTTCATCGAAAAGGTGCAAAAATCTACTTGATTAAAAAAACGTGCTTGAAAACTATTTTGCAAGGGGGAATACCAATAGTCTCCCGCAAAATTACCAACCAATATCTTTTGACATGAATTCCCTTTGGGAAGCTTGTTAAATTTATTGTATCGTTTACAGATGGCATTAAACTGAAGTTGGGCTTCTTCAAAACGATTTGTAATTGCCCCGAAAAACAACAACCATTCGGCCTTTCCTAAGGGGTGTTCTTCACGCCAATCATAATTGGGAATCCACTGAATACCTAGGGCCTTAAATCGTTCTTCGTTAGCTTGATCCAAGGGCTCCATGCCTGCAGACACCCAAACGTTAATGTGCTTTTTTGAAAGTGATTCAAAAGGAATAGAAGTACCACCAAGTTCCAACAATTGGCCTTTGTTAAATCGTTTTTTTAAGGTGGGGTCGTGTAGATATTTTCCTAAAGAAACGGCGCCAATGCCTTCTCGAGCATTCAACGACACCAGCATTCCAACATGTGTAGCTGCATTAGTAGCTAGCTTCATGTTATTGATATCGAGCACCTCCATGGTTGTTGACATCGACTTTACCTGTTCCGGATGGGTGGTACAGAGAATTATACGTGTTGCAGCTTTCCGGTCTGGATCTTTGATAAACAGCTTTATCCCTAATTCCGTTTTGGTATAAGAGAGCCATTGACTGTACCTTGATTTTCCGATTGTAACGTCAACACCTTTCTTTTTCGAGGTATTGCATCCAAGAAAAAGAAATAAAAAACTAAGAAATAGGAACTTAATACTGTTCTTTTTCATTCGGAAAATCACCCGATTGTACATCTCGAATATATTCAGTGAAGGCGCCGAGCATTTCGTTGTGCAGGTTTCTGTACTTTCTCAAAAACCGCGGATTAAACTCATTGTTGATGCCTAACATATCATGAACCACAAGCACTTGTCCGTCCACCCCATTTCCCGCACCGATTCCAATCACAGGAATCTGAACAGTTTTAGCTACTTGAGTAGCCAGTGCAGCAGGGATTTTCTCAAGAACGATGGCAAAACAACCAGCTTGCTCTAATGCTTTTGCGTCTTCAATCAGACGATTTGCCTCTTCTTCCTCCTTGGCTCGTACTACATAAGTGCCGAATTTATAAATAGACTGAGGCGTTAACCCCAAGTGGCCCATTACAGGAATTCCTGCCGTTAATATACGTTGGATAGATTCTATGATTTCACTTCCTCCTTCCATTTTTACGGCGTGGGCACCCGTTTCTTTCATAATTCGGATGGCACTATTCAAGGCTTCCTTTGAGTTTCCTTGATAACTACCGAAGGGAAGATCAACCACAATAAGGGCGCGTTGCACAGCACGAACGACCGATGCTCCATGATAAATCATTTGATCTAGCGTAATTGGCAGGGTAGTTTCATGTCCTGCCATCACATTAGAGGCAGAATCTCCCACCAGAATTACATCGATACCTGCTTCATCAATGATGCGAGCCATGGAAAAATCGTATCCCGTTAACATGGAGATTTTCCGTCCGCTGTTCTTCATTTCTTGCAAGGTATGTGTGGTTACCTTTTTTACTTCTTTGTGTACTGACATGCCAAGAATTTGATTCAAAAGTAAGGAAAGTGGATTAAAGCACCTAAATAGGACACGAAGCAGTGTGGAAAAGATGAAATAAATCCTGAATTGAACGAGCAAAATCTAATTACTTTTGTTTTACCCGTAATACAACACGCATGGAACAACAGAAAACAGCAACAATCATCGGAGCAGGTCTGGTGGGATCACTTTGGGCCGTATATTTATCAAAAGCGGGATATAAGGTCACCATCTTCGAACGAAGATCGGACATTCGTCAAGCGGAAATCTCAGCCGGTAAATCCATCAATTTAGCGCTTTCAGTGCGCGGTTGGACTGCACTAGATAAAGTAGGTGTTGGCGATGAAATTCGCAAAATTGCCATTCCGATGTACGGACGAATGATGCATGATTTAGAAGGAAACTTGACCTATCAGCAATACGGGAAAGAGGGTCAAGCGATTTTCTCTGTTTCTCGGGGTAAAATCAATGCTACCATGATGGATATTGCAGAGAATCACGGAAATGCCACCATACATTATCAGCATTCATGCGATAGGGTAAATACAGAAACCGGTGAAGCATTCATACACAACGAACTTACCGGGGAGCGATTCACAGTAAAGGCTGATGTGGTATTTGCGGCTGACGGGTCTTTTTCAAGTGTACGGTATAGTTCCTTCCAAAAACGAAATCGATTTAGTTACAGTCAGAACTACATTGCAGACGGCTATCGCGAATTATTGTTACCTGCCAATGCGGATGGCTCCTATAAATTAGACAAAAACGCCTTACACATTTGGCCGCGGGGACGCTTTATGATGATTGCCTTAGCGAACGAGGACGGTTCATTTACCTGCACCTTATTTATGCCCTATGAAGACGACAAATATGCCTTTGATCGCTTAACATCTAAGGAAAAAGTGGATGAGTTCTTTCAAGAGGTTTTCCCTGATTTTTATGCAATGGTACCGAATGTCGCTGAGGCGTGGGAAGATCATCCCTTATCTTCTTTATCCATTATACGTTGTAAGCCATGGCATGCCGGTAAAGTAGCCTTAATGGGAGATGCCGCACATGGAACGGTGCCTTTTTACGGACAAGGAATGAACGCAGGATTTGAAGATTGTCGTGTTTTGTTTGAGTTAATGGAAAAACACCAAGAGGATTGGCCATGTGTTTTCGAGGAGTATAGTATTGTTAGAAAACCAGATGGTGATGCCTTACAAGATTTATCGCTAGATAACTATTTGGTGATGCGGGATTATGTGGCGGATCCATCGTTTATCTTACGAAAAAAAATTGAAGCGAAATTTAGCGAGCTGTACCCTGAACGTTGGATGCCGTTATATTCTCAAGTTACCTTCAGCAATATACGATACAGTGAAGCGTATCAGCAAGGACAGGTGCAAAATGGTATCATGGACGAGGTAATGGCAATGGAAGGGATTGAAGAACGCTGGGATTCCGAGGACGTAATGAATTTATTATTAGAGAAAAGTGCTCATTTTAATTTTAGCCATGCGTAGAATACTGTTATTATCTATTGTATTACCTAGTGTAATATTCGCACAAGATTATGGATTTAAAAAGGGATCAAAAGGGAATGATTACCTCATGGTGCGTAACAAAGGAATTACCTTTTCTGTTGGTCCGACCTGGCAATTCACACCAAAAACAGAGACCTTTGAAATCACCGATAATGCAGGAAGTCGAGGGACAACCACAATAGATCCTGCAGGAAAACTTGGGTTTTATGGAGAATTTGGGATGGTTGTATTTCCAAAATGGAAGGCACTTATTCCGATTAAGGCCATAAAAAAATCGCGGTTATTGGATTACATGGATTTTACCTTGGGGTATCGTCAATACCGTGGAGAAGAACTCGTAACCACTGAATTTACGAATGCCTTAGGGGAAGTGACAAATAGTTTTGAATCTACGGGTAAATACTCCAATGGCTTGGTATATGGAAGATTTGATGCGCATACCTTATTGTATTTTGGGAAGAAGAAAATCGATGTAGCGCGGAAGCATTTCGTTGATCAATCGATCGGAATTAACATCGATTATAATCTATTAAAAGGGTCTACGACCTATGAACCGTTAACTTCTTCTTACAACCCTGTTGTGAGTGAACTTAAATTTTATAAGCCCTTAATTGTACAGTTTCACTATTCCATAGGTGTTGGTGTACGCTTCAATAGAGCATGGATGATGGTTCCTGGGGTGTCAATCCCGTTCGTTAACTTGCATGAGTGGAATGGGTTTAATGCCCGAATGAATTGGTTTCAATCTACCTATTGGCCGATTCAAGGACAAATACGCTTTATTAAATTATTTGAGCGGCAACCAAAATGTGGTGCATACGGGGATACAAAGGATGTAGAGCGAAATAAAAATTATCGCGACAAAAACTAAGAGAACCAGTTTTTCAGAAAGTATTTCGGTCCTTTTTTCTTTAGTCGTTTAATGACATCATCCCGATCACCGATGTTGCTGATTTTATAAACGTCATTGAACACAGGTTTTCCATCGCGATAAAAAATAAACTCCAAGGTAAGGTTTGAAATTTCATCCTTATATAAATTATAGATAGTTGCACGGTCAAGTCCTTCCGAGAATAACGGTGGATGCTCTGATTTTTTAAATCGATTATCAAATCCTTTTACGTTCACCAAACAATACGTTGAAAATCCTTTTTCCTTTAGTGCTGTCAATGAGCTGTCTGTAGCTAACACCTGGCTGGAACCTCCCTGCTTAACAAAATTGGTTGCAGGAATTGATTTAATATGCATTGCGGTGAAAATCTCGCATAAATTCACTTCTAAGGCATAGCGGTCTTCAGGTTTTTCAAACTGAGCAATAACTACACATTCTTTTAAGTTAAATGCTTGAGCCCAAGAAAAATGAAGGGTCAAAAGCAATATGGCAAGGAATAGATGTTTCATCTCGAGGTTAAAAAACTTCAGCAGCAATCGCCTTCACTGAAGAGGAATTAGACATGGTGTAATAATGAATGCATGGGACGCCGGCTGCTTTCAAAGCTTTCGATTGTTGTATTCCCCATTCAATCCCTACGCGCTCAACGTCAGCATTTGTTTTACATTTAATTAATTCACGTGAAAGTTCAACGGGATAATCAATGTGAAAATACTTGGGGATAAACGAAATATGGGTTAGGCTTTTTAAGGGCTTTAACCCTGGAATAATCGGAACGGTTATTCCTATTGCTCGGCATGCACTTACAAAATCAAAAAACTTTTGATTATCGAAAAACATTTGGGTGACAATATAGTGTGCACCTGCTTCTACTTTTTTCTTTAAATGATATAAATCGTCTTCGAGGTTCATTGCCTCAAAGTGTTTTTCTGGATAACCTGCAGCACCAATACAAAAATCTGTAGGGTCCATCTTGTAATCATCCATGAGGTAATGTCCTTGATTCATTTGACCAATTTGATGAATCAACTCGTTAGCATGTTTATGCCCACCTGGTTCTGGAACAAAAACAGATTCACTTTTAATTGAATCTCCTCGCAAGGCAAGTACATTATCGATGCCGAGGAACTGCAAATCAATTAATGCATTTTCAGTCTCTTCTTGATTAAATCCGCCACAAATTAAATGCGGTACAGCATCCACATTGTAGCGATTCATAATGGCCGCACAAATACCAACCGTTCCTGGACGTTTGCGCACTGCAATTTTTTCTAGGAGTCCGTTATCTCGTTCTTTATAAATAAACTCCTCTCGATGATACGTAACATTAACAAACTTTGGATTGAATTCCATTAAGGGATCAATTCCATCATAAAGTGTTTGAATTCCTTTACCTTTTAAGGGAGGTAAGATTTCAAAGGAGAACAAGGTGTCCTTCGCAGCTTTAATATGTTCGGTTACTTTCATAGTCGGGGTACAAAGATACGACAAGTTTAAAGAATCCCTTATGCCTTCGTTTCTTCAATGGCCTGATAAATCTCTTGTGCAAAATGACGGGCTTGGTCCTCGGTAATTGTTAAGGGTGGTGCTAAGCGAAAGCTATATGGGTGTGAAAGAAACCAAAAGGTTAGCATGTGTTTTTCCAAGCAGCGTTTTACCACGCGTTCTACTCGTTCCGCCGATTCCATATCAATCGCAAACATTAACCCAATGTTTCGAATTTCTTTAACTTCTGGATGTGCAATAAGAGCATCATGAAAAATTGAAGCAATCTTTGGCAGGATTGAATAATCGATTTCCGTGGTGAGAACCTTGAGAAAAGCAGCCGCTGAAGCACACACCACGGGGTGACCTCCAAAGGTGGTAATGTGACCTAACATTGGATTTTCTTTGAACGCCGCCATATGTTTAGTACTGGTCACCAAAGCACCAATTGGAAGACCTCCTCCTAGCGATTTCCCTAAGGTGAGTACATCGGGAATAACATTAAATTGTTCAAATGCGAAATTAGAACCGGCTCTACCGAGTCCACATTGAATTTCATCGAATACCAATAAGGCACCAACTTCCTTGCAACGAGCTTTTAAGGCTTGTAGGTATGATGCTTCTGGAATTCTCACCCCCGCATCTCCTTGAATGGTCTCTAAAATAACTCCTGCGGTGGCTATAGTAATCTGTTCTAACTCTTGTTCTTGATTAAGTGTAATGAAGCGAATCCCGGGAAGGAGTGGACGATATTTCGTTTTTTTTAGCTCATTGTAAGAGATACTCATTGAACCATGCGTACTTCCATGATACGACCCTTTGAATGCGATGATTTCGCTTCTACCTGTGACGCGTTTCACCAATTTCATGGCGGCTTCATTTGCTTCGGTTCCGGAATTTACCGGGTAAATGGCTTGTAATTCAGGAGGAAGAATATTAGTAAGTTCCCGCGCAAAATCCATCTGGGCATCTTGAATGAATTCTCCATACACCATAACATGAAGATGACGTTCAACTTGCTCGTGAATTGCTTTTTTAATGGTTGGATGACCATGGCCCATAGAGCTCACGGCAATCCCGGAGATTAAATCGGCATAGGCATTCCCTTTTTTGTCGTATATGAAAATCCCTTCGGCGCGATCTACCTCAATGAGTAAGGGATACGGTGAAGTTTGACCGAGATTGGTTAAAAAATCCATGAAACAAAATTAATGAAATATGGATATGAAGACATGGGGAGGTTTAGACATTGGGTCATTCAGACTTTTAGACGCTAGGACTTTAGGATATTAGGACTTATGGAAATTAGATTCTCATAATGTCTCAGTGTCTTATCGTCTTCTTGGACTTTAGGAGAAAATGCATTTTCCTCCCTTTCGCTATTGCCGTAGCTTGAGCGAAGGCACTGAGGGAGGATTAAGCCTGACGACTCTGACGAGTATCAGACTCCGTCAGAGGAGGGTGACCATGTACTTTAGGATACTGAGACATTAGGACTTTAGGATATTAGGACTTACAGAAGTTAGATTCTCTTAACGTCTTAACATCTTAACGTCGAGATGTCTAATTCTCTCACTTTCTACCTATGTTTTTAGCGACCGCTGTTTGATCATTCCGCCTTTGGTATCCTTAACGCTGTGCATAACAATAAAGGCATTGGGGTCAATTTTTTCAACTTCGGTGTACATGCGATTAATTTCAAGGCGAGTAATAACGCTATAAAGCACATCTACATTTTCCGTATCACCCCGCTTTCCGTACCCTTTTTTACCGGAATAAACGGTTACCCCACGGTTCAATTTTTCGATAATTACCAAACGGACATCTTCACAATAATCTGAAACAATAGTCACTCCAACATATTCCTCAATTCCTTCAACAATAAAGTCAAGGGCTTTGGAGGCCGCCAAGTATGTTAGTAAGGAATACAAGGCAATTTCTGCTCCCATAAGGTAGGCAGCCAAGGAAAAAATAAGAACGTTTATTGCCAGCATGATGTCACCTACCGTTGCACCTAATTTCTTACTTAAGTAAATGGCGAGCACTTCGGTACCATCAATTACAGCTCCCCCACGCATTGCAAAACCAATCCCTGCCCCTAGGAACACACCACCGAACACGGCAATTAGAATGGGGTCTGTAGTTACAAGAGGAATGGAAATAATACTCAATGAACTACTAAGGCCCACTATGGCGAGAAAGGTCTTAAGGGCAAAAGCATTACCAAGTAAGCGCTTACCAAGTAAAATAAAAGGTGTATTAAATAGGATAATAAAAATCCCGAGTGAAATGGTAGAAAATTGACTCGCTAACATCGATATACCCATCGCACCACCATCGATAAAGTGATTTGGAATCAGAAATCCTTTCAAACCAAAGGTAGCGGAAGTAATGCCAAGGATAATAAAAATAGAATCTTTAAGGACGGACTTCATTCCGTTAAAGATAACGGATAAACAAATTACTTGGTTGGCAACTCAATTTTTAATTCAACACGACGATTAAGCTTGCGACCATCATTTGTTGAATTATCAACTGAAAGAAATTTCTCCCCATGATAATACATGACCAAAGATTTCCTTGGAATCCCTTTCTTAGTCAAATAGGTCTTTACGTGCCTTTATTTATTTTTCGGCCCCTAATACCCCTTTTAATTCGACAGAAGATTTATTACCATTAATGACTGAAATAAAATAATTCCCTTGAGCGAATTTAGGATCATTTAAACTATACAAATTTATTCCGGGCTTCACTTCCACTGTTCGTTTTAAAGATTCCTTGCCATTGGCATCTTTTACTAATAAGATGGCATTACCAATGAGTTCTTTATCATTCAATATTACCTGAAATGTTCCATATGTCGCATTGGGATGAACTGAAAAATAGCCAGTTGTTCGTATAATAGAATCAGCAGTATGACTTAAATTGCTCAGCTGCTTTAGATTTATCCGTTTGGCGGTTAAGGAAAAGGCATGCAATGAAACAACAAGACTAAGCGTCAGTAAATAAAATTTAACACACATAGTATTACATTACTTATTGAGTAAAAATACGATTTGTTCATGAGAATATGAACATATTGTGAATGGTGCACATCTATGTTTCGCAGCTATTGAAAGTGATACTCAATAAAGAGATCATTGTACCCTTAAGCAAGTTGAGGAAACAACAGCGTTGTAATGTCCTTAGCGAATCACTTCTTTCAACACGTCTGTTGCGCGTTCACCATTCACGATTTGAATGTAGTAAACTCCTGGTGCTAAGTTCAAGTCTGTGACACTGAACATATTGATTCCCGGTTTTACT
>JBEGMB010000158.1:0-10668 GCA_041183245.1 Bacteroidota bacterium | reverse complement strand
TCAGTTAATAACATCTGTTTAGTAGACGGTAGACCGCGCTTATTAAACTTACGCGAAATCATCGACCAGTTTATTTTATTCCGTCACGATGTGGTGGTTAGAAGAACGCGTTATGAGCTTAGAAAGGCCGAAGAGCGCGCACACATTTTAGAAGGATTAATTATTGCGTCGGACAACATTGATGAAGTAATTGAAATCATCAAAACATCTGACAGTCCGGATCATGCACGTGAACGCTTATCCGATCGATTTGGATTAAGTGAAATTCAAACGCGTGCGATTGTTGACATGCGTTTACGTCAGTTAACTGGCCTAGAGCAAGACAAGCTTAGAAGCGAGTACGAAGAGCTCATGAAATTAATTGCTGATTTAAAAGACATTTTAGATCGTGAAGAGCGAAGAATGCAAATCATCAAGGATGAGTTAATAGAAATTAAAGCGAAATACGGAGATGCCCGTCGTTCATCCATCGAATATGCGGCATCAGAAATGCGCATGGAAGATTTAATTGCGGATGAAGAAGTGGTCGTTACGATTTCTCATGCTGGGTACATTAAGCGTACAAACCTGAATGAATATAAAGTTCAGAATCGAGGCGGTATGGGATCAAAAGGATCTACCACCAGAGATAAAGATTTCTTAGAGCATTTATTTGTTGCTACCAACCATAATTACTTATTGATCTTCACTGAGAAAGGACGTTGTTTCTGGATGCGTGTGTACGAAATTCCGGAAGGGAATAAATTATCGAAAGGAAGAGCCATTCAGAACTTGATTAATATTCCTCAAGACGATAAGGTTAAAGCGTATGTAAAAGTTCAGGATTTAACAGATAAGGAATACATCAATAATAACTTTATTATCATGTGCTCTAAGCACGGGGTGATTAAGAAAACGTCGCTTGAGGCCTATTCTCGTCCGCGTACAAATGGAATTAATGCCATTACGATTCGTGAAAACGACGAATTATTAGAAGCGAAATTAACCAATGGAACGAACGAGATTGTGTTAGCAACTTCATCGGGCCGCGCGATTCGATTCAATGAATCTACTGTTCGTCCAATGGGTAGAAATGCCTCAGGTGTTCGTGGTGTTACCTTAGCGGGTGGCTCTGACGAAGTCATTGGTATGATTTGCGTAGAAGACATTTTCTCAACCATCTTGGTGGTGTCTGAAAAAGGATTTGGCAAACGAACCTACTTGAATGACCCAGAAGATAAAGAACCGGTATATCGCATTACCAACCGCGGTGGCAAAGGTGTTAAAACCTTAAATATCACGGAGAAAACAGGTAAATTACTTTCAATACAAAACGTATTCGACGAAGACGATTTAATGATCATTACTAAATCTGGTGTTACCATCAGAATGCATGTTGATACGATTCGAACGATGGGTAGAGCAGCTCAAGGAGTTAAATTAATTAACTTGAAAGGGAATGCCGAAATTGCTGCTATTGCACGCGTACCGCGAAGTGAGGACGAGGATGAGGACGAAGAAGTGATTGATGCAGACAATAATGGCGATGTCTTAAGCAATGATGGTATGAATGTTGATGAACAAGATGCCGATTCTACGGATGAACCAAACGATAACGAATAATAATTTTATGAAAAAAATCAGTCTTCTGGTAGCTTTACTGTTTGTTGGAGCTTCCTTCCTTGCACAAAAGTCTAGTATTACTGACGCGGCGCTTAAGTATAAAAAATACAACCCTATGGGTAGTATGGAAGAAAACAAAAGAGCCCTGGCTGGTGCCAAAGCAGATATAGATTTAGCGGCGGTAAATACCGAAACAGTTAATGACCCATACATGCACCGTTATAGAGGAATAATATATTTCGGCTTAATGGAATTGGCTACAATGGAAGCTGCTATGTCTGGCGCTCAACCGGATGAAAATCTAATCAAAGAGTACGATGCCAAAATCAAAGAGAGTTTTAATTTCGTATTGAATGCACCGAAAGCAAAAACAGACAAGCAAGAAGTCTTAAATTTTATTAATGCAAAATCTCAGTTTGTTTTTGAAAATGGTCTTGCAATGTTCAATGCAAAAAACTACGAACAAGCAACCCAACTTTTCATCGGTGCTTATGAAATCTCTAAATACATTAATGTAGAAAATGTAGACGCAAAAGGTAATGCAATACTAAGTTTTAGAAAATCTGCAGATACATTGATGTCTTTAAAGAAATACGATGAAGCAAATAAACTTGGTGAGATTGTTATGGAGTTTACACCCAATAACATCGAGGTAATCATTTCATTAATCAATGTAAATCTTCAAAAGAACGATTTGGCTGCCACTGAAAAATACTTAAATATTGCAACGAGTATTGACTCCACCAACAAACAGTTATTTCTTGTACTTGGCACATCATTAATGGACATGAAACAGCAAGAAAGAGCAGCCGCAGCCTTTTTAAAAGCCTTAAATATTGACCCATTATACCCAGATGCAATTTACCAATATTGCTCCTTGCTTTTTAACTGGTCAATTGAACTTAGAGGAAATGCATCTGATTTAAAAATTAACGACCCAAAAGCTAAAGCGATGGAAGAACAAGCGCTAAATAACTTAAATACTTCCATCAAATACTTGGAACCGTTCTTAATCGCAAACCCTAACGACAAAACCGCCTTGGAAATTGGATGGAGAACATATTCTTACCTTGACCAAACGGACAAATCGGCAGAACTTAAGAAACGATGGGAAGCCATTAAATAAGGTAAAGCCTCGCTCATGCGGGGCTTTTTTTTTTATCACCTCCTTGTCTGTTGAATCGTATTAAATTTGTATTTTTGAGCTATGTCATTTGTGCATCCAGGGTATTTATGGTTTCTCAGCCTGCTTGCCATCCCCATTATTCTACATCTTTTTCATTTCCGACGCTTTAAGCGATTTTATTTTCCTTCCCTGAAATACTTAAAGGAACAAGAACAGGAAAAGAAATCGGTTAAAAAACTTAAACGTCTACTTATTCTTTGTGCGCGGCTTCTTGCAATAGCGGCGCTCGTAATTGCCTTTGCTCAACCCTTCTTCAAACAAGCAGAGGAAACAAAAAGCGGAATCCCGGTTACTGCAATTTATATTGACAATTCACTGTCCATGAGCGCTAAAGGAACCGAAGGAGAATTGTTGTCCGAAGCGCGCGAGATTGCTAAAAAAATCATTGCAAAAAGTACTGGCAATACTCGTTTCTTTATTACAACCAATGAATTCTCCGGTGTTGAACGAAAATTACACTCAAAAGCCACAGCCGTTGAAGTAATAGATAAGATAACTCTTAATAAAACACCCCGAGACTTAGATCAGGTAATTGAATGGCAAAACGATTATTTAAATCGGTATCACCGTGAAGTAAGCAGCATAGCAAAGGTTAATCGGGTCGTCTTGTCTGACTTTCAAAAAAGTACAGGAACCCTGTCTTCGTATAAACAAGCCAAAACCGCATGGATCGACCAATCGTTTCTAATTCAGTGCTTACCACAAAATACTGACAATGTATTTGTAGATTCTATATGGATGGATAACCCAGTTCATAAACCAGGACAATCATGTAAAGTGAATTTTCGAGTTAAAAATGTGGGTAAAAATGACCTAACGGATGTTCCAGTAACAGTGCTTTTTGATGGAAAAACACGCATGACCAACCTTTCCATAAATGCAGGAAGTAGCGCAACGAGCCACATGTTCTTCACCCCAACCAACCCTGGATATATCGAAGGAAAAGTTAGCGTGGCAGACCGGAACATCACCTTTGATGATGACTTTTATTTCACAAATGAATTATCCAAAGAAGGGCGTGTGGTAATAATTAACGGAGAGTTTGGAGAATCAAGCACAGAAAAAGTATTTTTAACAGAACCCTTTTACGCGGTTGAAACCTGCACCGAATTTTCGTTCAATAAAAGACTTTTAAATCAAGCGGATTTATTAATTCTGAACGGAATAAATGAACTTCCTTCGGGCTTAAATTCAGACATCTCGTCATTTTTAGCCCAAGGCGGAAGCGTTTTTTGTATTCCTGGAAGTGAGATTAAACTTGCGGATTACACGCAGTTGTTAAAAACTGTTGGACTATCCGGATATAATGGCAAAGTCACCACGGGGAATCAACTTTCCGAAATCTCCTATGCAAGCAAGTTCTTTAATGGCATGTTTGATAAACAACAAAAATCCTTGAATTTACCTTTATTGAAAAGTGTTTACTCGATCAGGAATTATCGTCAAGCGAACGCCGAAGTGCTTCTAAAATTGAGAAACCAGTTACCCTTGATGCTTGCTGTAAAACAAAAAGGCATGTTTTATCTATTAAATACGGATCTTAGCAAAGCAAACGGTGGGTTCACCGCCAATGCTTTATTCCCATCCATTTTATTGCGAAGCGCGGAACTTAGCCTTCGCTCACTCCCATCCTATTTCACCATTGGATCAGCTGGAGTCCTTGACATACCGAGCAACACCAATCAAGATGTTCCCTTAACACTCAATTCAAAAACTACTTCCTTCATTCCCAAGCAAATCAACACCGATGGCATAACGCGCTTACAATTGAATCAACCTGAACTTAATGAACGAATTGTCGAAGGTTTTTACACGATTAAATCATCACAAGCCCTAGGAAAAATTGCGTTCAATTTAAATAGAAGCGAATCACAGACCTCCTTACTCTCAAACAATGACATTGAAAATCAATTTAAAAACGCCGGTTTTACGAATGTAAAGGCTCAATCTATGAGTACAGGGAATTCTACTTTTGAATTTGCAATGGAAAAACCTAATTCATTTTGGCGTACTTTTGTTTTATTGGCTATGCTTTTCTTACTGATAGAAATGGCCTTACTAAAATTCTGGAAATCATGAAGGTTCTTTTAAAATCAGCACGTATTACGGATGTTGAATCACCTCACAACAACACGAGTAAAGACATACTAATTTCTAATGGCCACATTGAAAATATCGCAACTTCGATTTCTGATACAGAGGCCATAATACTTAGCATACCCGAATTGCATGTGTCACAAGGCTGGGTTGATTTCAAGTCTGCTTTCTTTGATCCGGGATTTGAGGAACGCGGTGGATTAACTCAAGGACTTGATGATGCAGCCTTAGGAGGATTTACCCATGTAGGTGTTTTACCCTCAGATCATCCATCCACAGACACAAAATTGGCCATTGAATACAAACGCCGCATGGCGGATGGTCATTGCGTTCAACTTCATGCAATAGGCGCAATTACTAAACAACAAAAAGGAGCGGAACTCGCCGATTTATATGAGATGTTTCAAGCAGGTGCCACATGGTTTTCCGACGACCAACACCCAATCAATGAAGGTATCTTAACACGCGCCTTACTTTACTCACGCGATTTTAGTGGTAAAATCATATTTACTCCGCGATCAACAAACTTTGCGTCGGACGCGCAGGTAAATGAAGGAATGGGGTCCACACGAACCGGCCTTAAAGGTGACCCTTCACTTGACGAACGTTTACAGGTAATCAAAGCCATTGAAATTGCATCTTACACTAAAAGTGCACTGCATATTTCAGGAATATCTTCAAAAGAATCCATTGCCCCAATTCAACAGGCAAAAGCCGCAGGTTTGCAAATTACATGCGACGTACACGCAATGAACCTTTGTTTTACGGAGCAACAAATTCTTGATTTTGACACACGATTTAAAGTGCTGCCTGTATTGCGTGCTGAAGAAGATCGACTTGCCTTAATTCAGGCCTTATCACAAGGTATTATTGATGGAATCGTAACAGACCACCGTCCGTTTGTACTTGATGATAAACAGGTTGCGTTCGATGAAGCCGCTTTTGGTGCGCCGCAATTACTTACAGCCTACGCCGCGTTGTTGAAAAACACGAAATTATCAAGCGATATCTTGGTTGAACAGCTTTCTTTAAAGAACCGCAAACTATTCGGAATTCCTTCTAATCCAATCCAACTCGGTGCAGCTGCAGACTTAACCTGCTATTCACCAAACCAATCTTGGAATTTAGATTCAAGTTCTCGCGATAAGGCATGCAATCCATTTGCCGGTGAAACCCTTCACGGTAGAGCCATTGGGATTATCAACAAAGGCATTGTCATGCTTAATCATCCGGAGCATGTCGGCTAAGACATTTATCGCTCAATTCCTTAAAAAAGGAAATAAAGTGGGTGCCGTAGCGCCAAGCTCACGCTTTTTGGCGGCCAAAATGCTGAAACAAATCCCATTCGATCGCTGTGAAACCATTGTTGAATTTGGACCTGGCACGGGTGCCTTCACGGGTTATATTCAGAAAAAAATGAAGCCTGATGCACGCTTGATTATAATTGAACTAAACGAAACCTTCTGCCATGATCTGACGCAGAAATTTGCAAGTCTAAACACAGAAATTATTCAAGGTTCGGCTACCGATTTATCCAACATTTTATCCGACCGTGGAATCCAACACGCTGATTGCATCATTTCCTCCCTTCCGCTAGCCATTTTCGATGAAACCTTGCGAGAACATATTCTTACTGCGGCCCATCAATGTTTGTCCCACGGGGGACATTTTGTTCAATTCCAATATTCCCTTCAATCAAAGAAAGCCATACAACGTCATTTTAACCACATGAATTTGGCATTTACCCCCCTAAATCTTCCTCCGGCATTTGTTTACAGCTGTAAAAAATAAGGAACTCGTTCAAAGTCCTTATCTTTGCGCAAAATCTAAGAAATGTTATCTGTACAGAATCTATCCCTACAATTTGGGAAACGTGTTTTATTTGATGAAGTAAATGCAAAGTTTGTCCAAGGAAACTGTTATGGCGTCATTGGCGCAAACGGAGCGGGAAAATCTACCTTTCTCAAAATTCTAATCGGTGAACAAGATCCGACCACCGGAAGAGTTGAATTAGAACCTGGCAAGCGCATTGCCTTTTTGCGTCAAAATCACTTTGAATTCGATCAATTCCCAGTGTTACAAACCGTAATCATGGGACACAAACGCTTGTATGAAATCATGCAAGAGAAAGATGCATTATATGCTAAAGAAGACTTTTCAGAGGCAGACGGCATGAGAACCGCAGAATTAGAAGGAGAATTCGCAGACTTGGAAGGATGGAATGCGGAAACGGATGCAGCTACGTTATTGAGTAATCTTGGGATTGACGAAAGTAAGCACGACCTGTTGATGCAAGAGATTTCAAATGAACTAAAGGTTCGAATCCTTCTTGCGCAAGCACTTTTTGGTAACCCGGACGTACTAATTCTCGATGAGCCAACCAACGACCTCGACCTTAAAACCATATCATGGCTCGAAGATTTCTTATTGGATTTTCGAAATACGGTGATCGTAGTATCGCACGACCGTCACTTCTTAGACACCGTTTGTACACATATTTGCGACATCGATTTTTCAAAAATCAATCTATTTACAGGAAATTATACGTTTTGGTACGAAAGCTCTCAACTTGCTGCTAAACAACGTTCAGATAAGAACAAAAAAGCGGAGGAAAAAAAGAAAGAGCTCATGGAGTTTATTTCCCGCTTCTCTGCGAATGCGGCTAAATCGAAACAAGCCACCAGCCGACGTAAAATGTTGGACAATTTGGACTTGGAAGAAATTCAACCTTCGTCCAGAAGGTATCCAGGAATCACCTTTCACCAAGATCGTGACGCAGGAAATCAAATCCTCTCCATTGAGAATCTTGGTAAAAAGCATGAAGGCAACTTCCTTTTCCAAGGTATCACTTTTACGGTAAATAAAGGGGATAAAATTGCCATCGTCTCGAGAGATTCAGTGGCATTAACCCAATTTTTTGAAGTGCTAAACCAAGAAGCCAAAGCAGACAAAGGTTCTTTCACGTTCGGAACCACAATCAGTACCGCTTACCTTCCTAACGACAATCACCATTTCTTTTCAGATAAAGTCAGTTTAATTGATTGGCTTCGTCAATATGCGCAAGGAGACGAGGAGCGCGAAGAAGTATATTTAAGAACCTTTTTAGGTCGCATGTTATTTACCGGTGAAGAGGCTATGAAAACCGCCAATGTACTTTCCGGTGGAGAAAAAGTGCGTTGCATGCTATCAAAAATGATGTTGGCTAAGGCAAATTTCCTAATGATGGATGAGCCAACAAACCACTTAGACCTTGAATCAATTACCGCATTAAACAATGCCATGATAGATTTCAGGGGGACGATGTTGTTTACTTCACATGACCAGGCACTTGTCAATACCGTAGCCAATCGAATTATCGAACTAACTCCAAAGGGAATGATTGATAAAATGATGACCTATGATGACTACATCGCTGATGCAAAAATCGCACAACTGCAAGAAGAATTATACTAAGAAGTATGATCGATTACCGCATTAGCCTGTACCAAGCAAGTCGGCATCGAATCCAAGTTCATGTTACGCTTCCTACTCCCGACGATGAAACCATACTCCGAATTGCAGCTTGGCGTCCAGGAAGGTATGAAGAAGGAAATTTTGCACGACTCATTTCAAACTTGAATGCGTACCATGGTTCACAGCGCATTCCTACCGAGAAAATAAGTAAAAATGAATGGTTAGTGCACACTAAAGGTATCGATTCGATAGCGCTAAGCTATTTGTATTTTGGTGCCGAATTAACCGCAGGAAACACGTATTTAGACGAGAAATTACTTTTAATAAACCCGGTTAACTTACTAGTTTACAATGACTATTGCAAAACATCAGGAATTAAACTAACCATAGAAATTCCCCAGGAATGGTCGCTTGCAGGACTTGAACACAAAGTTAATAGCCTACCTGAATTCTCAACCTTAGACGAGGCATTCGATACGCCAATTTTAGCCAGTCCTGCCATTGAGTCTTATTCATATGAAATTTCCGACTACACCTTCTACATTCATTCAGTTGGGGCGCATGGAATATCCTCAGAACAACTCATAAAAGACTTCAAACACTTTACAGCGCAGCAAGTGCAAGCCTTCGGCGAATTCCCGACCAGTACGTTTTCGTTTCTTTTAATTGGTGTGCATGACAAATATTTGCATGGGGTAGAACACTTGAATAATACGGTAATTGTTCTTGGTCCAACTGCAGAATGGAAAAGTACACGATATGAATCCTTATTGGCTGTGGCATCACATGAATTGTATCATGTATGGAACGTGAAGACGATTAGACCCCTGGAGATGTTACCCTATCGGTTCGAAGGACCTACCTATTCTCGGCTAGGCTATGTATATGAAGGAATTACTACCTTTTTCGGTGATTATTATTTACTTACCGGAGGATTGATTACATCGGAACGTTATCTTGAACTGCTTGAAGCACAGATCCAAACGCACGTAGATAATGTTGGCAGATTCGCATATTCGGTTGCGGATTCCTCCATCGACACGTGGGTTGATGGTTATGTAAAAGGTACGCCAGGTCGAAAAGTATCAATCTACAACGAAGGGTGTTTAATGGCGTTTATTTTGGATGCGAAAATAAGAGAAGCAACAAATAATAAATCCACCTTGCAACACCTCATGAAACGCCTATTTTATGCGTTTGGATTAACGCAAATTGGTTATACCGAAAACGATATAAAAGGTCAACTTCAGCAAATTTCCGGGATAGATTTCAGCAGCTTATTTGATCAATACATTCATGCAGCGAATGGGTATGAATCCTTGCTTCAAGAAGCGTTTTCTTTTTATGGAATTGAACTTCAACAAGAGGTCCCAAGCGAACTTTACAAACGATCATTAGGCATTAAAATCTTAACTAACACTGAAAAAACATACATAACAGATATCGCACCTGGTAGTCCTGCGGATGTAGGTGGTTTAGCCGAGGGAGATCAGATCGTATCTATAAATGACCAAGAAATCACCACCAATATCTCTGAAGTACTCGCTTCCCTTGAACACGAAATGTTGAAACTTATTATTTGTCGCCGTGGAGAAACCATTGAAAAAACATTGCCCTTGGTTCAACGGACCTTTTACCCAACGATGAAGTTGATAATGAAAGAAACTGATCAATACCAGATTAAAAAGAATCGTCAACATTTTGGGATATAGCGTTAAGATAAGTTCAAGGCTTTTTTTGTATTTTTGGATAAACTAGAATTATTATGAAAACAATCTACCTATTCATCATTTCTTTACCTTTTTTAAGTGTAGCCCAATCCTTTGATGCGGCCAATGAAGCCGCTATTGGATCCTTAGCCTCTTTGCATCTTTGTGATTCAAACGCAAACATACAAGCCAACATCATGGGAGCTAATGCCACATGGGATTTTAGTCAAATCGCTGGGATTTTTGGTGTTACAAAAGATGTTCAAATACTCGATGCCACACAAGATCCAAATTACGCATCATTTGCGGGCTCCACTAAAATGTATGATATCGGTGGAAACCTACAAACGTTTTATTCATCGTCAGCAAATGGACGAATTTCTCAAGGTTTTGTTTTTAATGAAGTAAGTTTGGGTGCTGTGGTTGCAAGCTGGAATGTAGACCAAGAAAATCTAATGGCTTATCCGTTAAGTTTAGCCTCTAACCCACTAATTGACGCCTTTTCCGGGACAGTAACATCCACAGCAACGGGTACCTTACCTGCAACCGGTTCATCTGTTACCATGGTAGATGGTTCAGGGACTTTATTATTACCTGGAGGTAATTCCTATACCAATGTAA
>JBEGMB010000157.1:0-13205 GCA_041183245.1 Bacteroidota bacterium | reverse complement strand
CATGACGGTTTCTCGAGTAGAATCTTTACAACCAAACTCATTGGACACCGTAAGCGTAGGATAATCGGTTCCTGTATTTTGGTATTCATGCGTGAATTCTGGCAACTCTGAATAAAACCCTTGATGGTCGAAAATATAGGAGTAACTCGTTGCCCCGATGGATTGATTGGTAAATATAACCTCGTTGTTACACACATCTATTTGATTCGGGCTCACGGTAAATGCTGCAATCGGAGAGGGATTAACCGCAATTAAATCTTGCTGAAGCAAATGGAGGGTGTCAATACACCCTTCAAGTGTGGTCATTGTAAGGCCAACATTATAGTTACCAACTACGGTATACACGTGAAATCCATTGAGGCTGCTGGAAGTGGCACCATCCCCAAAGTCCCAACTAAAGGTTGCTGGGCCATCAGAGCTTGAGGTATTGATAAAAGTCGCCGAAAAGGGGACACATTGTAGGCCTGGAATCATCGTAAATCCAATGGTTGGTTCAAAATAGACATACACACTGCCTTGTATCGAATCTATGCAATTATCGAATGCGCCATAGAGTGTTATGGGTTGAAACCCAGCCTGACTGAAGCCCACAGGATAAACATCAACGCTATTTACCGTTTGAGGAATTCCATTTGGACCGAAATCCCACCAATAGGATGCGGAAGGGGGTCCACTTACGGTTCCATCAAACGTATATAAACCCCCGTTGATACACAGGGAATCTGTATTTGAATAAGATAACACAAGGGGTTCGTTTATCGTGATGCTTAGGGTATCTGCATCGCTGCAATTCAGACCAGAACTTACATTTAAAATAACTTGGTAGGTTCCCGCATTCGCATAGGTATAGGTTGGAGCAAGTGCATTACTTGTGTCATTAGATTGCCCATTCACCCCAAAATCCCAATGGGTAATTAACGCGTTGCTAGAGGCATTTCCAAATGGTACGGTTAGACCAATACAGTTTGCGTTTTGTGGCACAGTGGCTTGTGCAACCGGTACATCAAAGATATAAATCGAGTCAGTATAAGACGTGATGCAGTCACCGTTATCACCATTGATAGTTATGGGATGAAATCCAGGCGTAGCAAACGTAACATTTGGAACGGATAGACCAGAGGCACTTTGTATGGAAGCGGTGTTGTCAAGCGTCCACGTATAGGTGCCAATCCCTGGAGGTGCACTACTAATTCCGGTAAAATTAAATTGATTCCCGACGATGCACAAAGAGTCTTCGCTCGACCAAGAAACTGAAAACGGATTATTTACAGTAACTGACATATAAGCCGTGTCCGTACAGGGTTGGCCGGGATTCACAATAAGTGAAACATTGTACGTTCCAGGAGAGGGATAAGTAAATCCAGGTTGCGCTTGATTACTTACATCATTCGTTACACCGGGCACCCCAAAATTCCAAGCGTAGGCAGAACCACCATAGGAGTTGTTTACAAAGTTCACGGTTAATCCTTGACAATAGGAAACAAAGGTTGGAAGTTGTTCTTGTGCAGGCAATAAAGCTTGTAGGGTAATATTACAATCAAACACTCTAAATAAGAAATCCCTTACGGTAGATCCAATGACAATTCCATTCCGTGTTTCGGTTACTTTAACCCCAACGACAAATAAACCAACATTTTGGGGAGTAACCAACATCATTCCTGTATTCGCATTGATGGTAATTCCTGAACCAGGGCCGAGCGGTGTAGTGGCGTTATATCCAGGATTCCACATGACCGGTGCATAGGGTGGTGCGGGTGTTTGCGGCGGTAAAGGCGTAACAGAGCTTGCACCGGCATAAGGCGTCACCAATGAATAAGTTAACACATCACCATCTGGATCTGTAGCTCCATGATTAAAGGTAATTGATTCTGTATTGCATAGTAATATAGGAGGATAATTGGTGAATCGCGGCGAACTGTTTTGATAAAGTGATCCATTACCCAAGTTACTTCCTGGGATGTGGGTAGTCAAGGTTATTCCGGTATCGTCTGGGTTTATTAAGTTCGTTATATTGGGCCCTCGGCAACAACGTTGATAAGAAACATCATAGCCAAGGGGGGTTGGGGGTAGGGTAACTACTACAATATATGTGGCTTTTTCAACACAGATCCCTCCTGGAGCAGTGGCACATGGATTATTGAAATTTAATGGTACCGGAGTGCTTCCCGGAAATGGCACATTTACATTTTGAAATAAGGTCCCGTTTCCATTATAAATCGCCAATTGCAAGGGGTCATCATACGCTGCGCCACTGGAGGCACAATCCCGATATAAGGTGAGATAAAATCGGTATTGATTGTTTCCTAAATAGTCGTAGTATATGTCTCCACCTATAATATGTGATGCATTAACCTCAAAGGTTAAGAGCATAAAGACTAAGAAAGGAAGAAGCCATTTCATTTTTTGGTCAATCAAAGGTAGGGAAAACTCTGTAAATTATTCAATAGAAAAGCGATAGGTGCGATTCAAGAGTGTACTAATTTTAGAACCGTTAACAATTTTTCCGGTGCCCTCTTCGGTAAATTCGCATGCTAATAATCCTCGTTTAACACACTGTTTTTCATAATATTCTTTTCGAGTAGGATGGCTTGGGTAAACGACATTAAAAACTCCGTACGTGTTTTTTTCAATCACCTGGGCGATGAGTTCAATAATTTCATCTCGATGTATTAAATTGACAGGCGCACCGCCGTTGGGAATATTTGATTTTCCACTGAAATGAGTTGCTGGATTTCTATCTTCACTAATCAACCCGCCATAACGTAATATACAATATGGAATCCCGGAATTTTTAATTAATGCCTCTGCCTCCTCTAATACCGGATTTCCGCCAAGTGAAGACGCTTCAGTTACCTCGCCAGTCGTTTGTGAATAGACACTTGTTGCGCTTGAAAAAATGATATGACGTGGGGCCAGCGTACTAATTAATCCGTTAATTATTGAACTATAATCAGGTACAGGAGGTATGCAAATAATGAGTGTTTTCTTTGGCTCAGAATTAATATTGGAATGTTCTATTTGTAAATAGTCTAGCTTAAGGAGTGAAATATCTTGTGCGTTGAAAAATGCAGATTGTTCATCACTTCGACTGAGTACCGTAACGTCGTAATGGCTATGGTTTAATGCCACTGCGAGGGGACGTCCTAACCAACCTGCTCCCGCAATCATAATTTCTTTTGACATACAAGGATATAAACAACGAGAATACAATTCGGTTGCTTAATTCTAATAGATTTTTGGAACATTTAAGATTGCTTGTCGTAATTTTGTAATCTAAAATTGACATTATGTATGACGTGGTAATTATTGGTTCAGGGCCAGGAGGATATGTCGCTGCAATCCGTTGCGCGCAATTAGGATTGAAAACAGCCATCATTGAAAAGTATAATACACTTGGTGGTACCTGTTTAAACGTTGGATGTATTCCTTCAAAAGCATTATTAGATTCTTCTGAACATTTTTATAATGCGACACATCATTTTGCTGAGCACGGTATTGAAGTAAATGGAGTAAAAGCAAATTTTACTCAAATGATTCAACGAAAAAACGAAGTGGTTTCGCAAACGTGTGCAGGCGTTAAGTACTTAATGGATAAAAATAAAATTGAAGTATTTCAAGGAATCGGATCGTTTGTAAATCCAACTACCGTTTCCGTAACTTCCTCAGAGGGAGTTAAAGAACTTCAAACGAAACATGTAATTATTGCCACAGGATCCAAACCTAATTTTTTCCCAAGTATGGTTCCTGACAAAAAACGTATTATTACCTCAACCGAAGCGTTATCCTTGTCTGAGATTCCCAAGAAATTAATCGTTATTGGAGGGGGTGTTATTGGCTTGGAATTAGGGTCAGTTTACGCTCGACTTGGTTCGGAGGTAGAAGTGATCGAAAATTCATCTACCCTGTTAGGGATGATGGATGGGGCCATTGGAAAGGAACTCGCAAAAATCCTTAAGAAAGAAGGCTTGAAGTTTCACTTTGATCACCAGGTTCAAGGGGTAGTAAATACTGGACATAAAACCATCGTGACCGCCACGGATAAAAAAGGAAATACCGTTACCCTTGAATCGGATTATTGCTTGGTTGCTGTAGGTAGAAAAGCCTATACAGACGGCTTAGGTCTCGACAAGCTGGGTATTACGCCAAATAATAGAGGACAAATTGAGGTTAATGAACACCTTCAAACGATTGTTCCTAATGTTTATGCGATTGGAGATGTGATTAAAGGCATGATGCTAGCTCATAAAGCGGAAGAGGAGGGTGTTTTTGTTGCAGAATGCATTGCTGGTCAAAAACCACACATTAACTATAATTTAATTCCAGGAGTAATTTATACTTGGCCGGAGGTTGCTTCTGTTGGAAAAACAGAAGAAGAATTAAAAGCTGCAGGCACGGAAGTAAATGTGGGGAATTTCCCAATCAAGGCACTTGGTAGGGCTCGAGCCTCTATGGATACCAGTGGGTTTATTAAAGTGATTTCGGATAAAACCACTGATGAGGTGTTGGGGGTTCATATGATTTCGGCACGAGCAGCCGATTTGATTATGGAAGCAGCCATGGCGATGGAGTACCGTGCATCCGCAGAGGATATTGCTAGAATTTGCCATCCGCACCCAACATATTCCGAAGCTTTAAAAGAAGCGGCTTTAGGCGCTACTGGAAACAGAGCCTTACACGTTTAATTAGGATTTCCAATAATTCCTTTAACCTCCTCAGTAGAAACACTTGGAGGCATAATTCCGGCATTAATCTTTCGCACAACTAATTGCGCAAGTTGTGTGGCTTGTGTTTCTAATTGAAATCCTTTATTTCCAGGGATTGCCGGGATATTTGGTTGATGAATCACCACTTTTCCTGCGGATAATATGTCATAACCCCAGGTCCCATCAGAATTTTGAAAAGTGGCATACAGTATTTGTTCTGTTGGTTTTGTTATTTCAGAATCATCTGATTTTTGTCTCTTCTTATCCGAAGAACCACAAGTAACCAAGGCTAGAATTCCAATAAATATTAACGTTTTATAAAGGAGCGACATATTGTGGTGTTTTGTGTCGTTAACTTAATAACATACGTTCCAATTGGAAGATTTTCAATGGAAATACCTTCAACACTTGAAGTTTCTCCCGTTGACTTAACCGTTCCTGTTGCAGAATAGATAATATATGAGGTGGGTTTTGTTAATCCCCCCATCTTTATCCATGATTCGCTTGGGTTAGGATATAGCGTTAATGATATTTCATCTTCTTCTAACTCAGCAATTCCATTATAGGTGAAAAAGTCATCTAAATAGGCGCCATTGTAACCACCTCCAACGTATATTGAACCATTGATAACCATGGCGATCGCGTTTACCCGACCTCCACCAATAAAAATATTCCGTTGTGTCCACGAATTTTGATAGTAATTGTATTGCCAAACATCATTCAAGTATGCACCGGTTGGATCTTGTCCGGTTGCAATGTATGCGCTTGGTGACGTACTCCAAGCTACGGCTCCTAAGCGGGGATTACCGGGCATGTTACTTTTCTGTTGCCATTGATTTGTTACAACGTTATAAGACCATAAATCGTTCTTAAGCGTTCCTGCATCACCCGTTGCAACCCAACCATATCCATTTAATTCAAATCCAACCGCTTGTCTTCGTGCGTCACCGGGGAAATTTGCAATTGCTTCCCAGCTGTTTTCAATGGGAGAGTATGTGTAGAAATCACTACAAAGTCCTTGCCCATCTTCGCCTGTTCCAACATAGGCCAAATTGTTAATGACAAATGACGTTGCTCCTCGTCTAGGTGTACCAATAAAATCGGCCTTTTGCGTCCATGTTTGATTGGTTTTATCAAACTCCCAAAGGTCGTTCATGAAGGTGCTTCCTTGGCCTTCACCAAGACACACATAGCCTTTCCCGTTTAGAGAAAATCCACAGGCCAAATTTCGCTCTAACCCGCCACCAGTTATTCCGCCTAAGGAAACCTCATCATCCCAATCATTTTGTGGTTTAGAATAAGAATACATTTTTCTTGTGCTTCCATCTGCTTTAATTCCACCTACTGCATACCCTCTATTTCCAAGAACAAAAGTAGCCATACCTGCTCGAGGAGCACCTTTTATGGAGTCGCGTAATTCCCAATAATCTTGCCCAAACGAAGTAAAAGCTAAAAGACAGAAAAGAAATAATCTAACGTTCATTATTGAATTAAAAGGGGTTTAACAGCAATTAAATGGTTGTTTTTACGGTACATCTTAAGATAATATATCCCTGTTGGTAAGGATTCAAATGCATCTGAAGCGGGTACATTATTCGAAGAAAATACCGTTAACCCTTGAAAATTCACACACTCAATCCGTTCAAAATCAGCGGGAAGATTCCGGAGTTGAATATTGGTTCTTCCTGGGTTGGGAAAAATTTGAATTTCGTCGGATATATTATGATTCAAGCCAACATACGAGGAGGGATAATAGGCATATAAGCTTTCTTTTTTACCAGAATATCCCTTCCCCAATCCCACCACAGCAAATGCATTATTTATACTAAATGCGATGGCGTTTTTTCGTTCTGAGCCCCCAAAATACGCCTTTAAGGTCCATTCTTCGTTTACTGGATTGAATTCCCATAAATCATCGAGTAAGCCCCCGTCATTTCCTCCACAAACATATCCTTTATCATGAAGCACGAAGGTTGTTGCAGCACCTCTTACATTTCCGGGCAGATCGGGCATTTGATCCCATTGGTTATTACCTGGATTGTATCGATACAAATCGCGTTTATATACATCTTGTGTGGCCCCAAAACCTACATAAGCGAAGTTTCCAATGGCAAATGAACTTAACAGGTAGCGAATACCAGTTGGAAAGGAAGCCCGTTGAAACCAGGTGTTATTGGAAGGTTTATATTCCCATAATTCACTGCTATAGGTGCTGTTGCCCGTTTTACCCCCGCAAACATATCCTTTACCCTCAACACTAAACCCCGTAGCGAAATAAACTCCACCTCCTTGATTTCCAGGAAAAGGGGCAATTGAATCCCATACATTCAGCACAGCATTGTATCGCCAAAAGTCTGAAAGTATATTTCCATTTGCAGAGAAATGGTCACTCATTCCAGTACCAACATAACCAAATCCATTCATTTCAAACGCTACAGCATCCCTTCGTGCAGGCCCAGGCATGGCGGCAATTTGAGACCAAGAATCTGTGTTTGGGTCATACTTCCAGAAATCATTACGTACTACTTCTGCAGTATCTGTCCCCGTCCCGACATACCCATATCCGTTCGCACTAAATGCAACTGCTCGCTCTCGTTTTCCACCAAGAAAGTCATTGAGTTTTACCCACACATTCTCTTGACCCAATACGGGTGAACAGGCTAATAAAAACGCAATACCACCGAAGAAATGCCTACACTTTAGTGAAAACATATTTCATGTTATTTAATATAATAAAATAGTTCCCTTGAGGCAAGTGTTCAATATCAATTTCTCCATTTGTTTCACCCTTGAGAACATGTTCTCCAGCATAAGAATAAATAGTGTAATCAAGCATTGAGTGGAGGCCGTAAAGCCTCAATTCTTTTGAGCTGGGATTTGGATAAAGTGTGATTTGTAATTGGTTCGCTTCCGAAACCGACAGCGTTTGAGAAGGATCAAACTCCCATACATCATTCAAATTGATACCATTTGTTCCGAGACCAATATATCCTTTTTCTGCAATGGAAAATGCAGCTAGGAACCGCCGTGATGATCCCGGTAAGTCCGCTTCTCTTGTCCATGTGTTATTTGCTGGATTGAAGGACCATACTTCTTCGGTAACGGTGGATAAACCACCCACATATCCAGAAGCAACATAGCCTATCCCATTGATTGAAAATCCATAACTTCCACCCGTGCTTAGTCCGGGGTGATTGGCCCTTGCCATCCATACATCTTGACTTGGTTTATATTCAAACAAGGAATGTCCTACTTTTAAAAAGCCACTCGTTCCATTCGAAAAAGCGCATGACCAATTGCTTGCATTTACTGGGACATTTGCTTTTAAACTCCAAGAATCTGTGCCAGGATTGTACTCCGCAAGCTGATTGGTGTAAATTACATATCCTTTATTTTCCGCGCTGAACCCTTGTACGTCACCCGGCGATAATGGACAATTGGCAATTGGAGCCCACTGATTTAAAAGGGGGTTAAATTCATAGAATTCATTAGTGAGTGAAGACCCGCCACCAACATAAACCCGATCATTTAAACTAAAACAAACCGCACCGTGATTTGCAACAGGGAAATCAGATTTTTGCGTCCAACTATCCGTTGCCGGATTGTATTGCCACCAGTCTCTAAAGGAGATGTCTGCCCCGGCTCCATTGACATGCCCCAATCCCAAATACCCGAATTGGTATGCGTTTCCACCGACTCCTCGGTGTCTTCCCGTTCCACCTATACTCGTTTTTTTATTCCAAATACCGCACCAGCACGTTGAACCCCAAACGAGAAAAACACAACATAAATAAATTAAATGCTTCATAGTTTAATAAATCGCTTAGAAGACGCTACGCCATTTGCACGAAAATGAAACGTATAGATTCCTGGTTCAAGATCAGAAACAACAAGTTGTGTTGTTGTACCATAGGAGGTAATCATCGATTGGCCTAAAAGATTGGTTATTTCTATATCCTTAACCTCCTCGCTTATTGTAAGCACGTCGCCCACAGGATTTGGATATAAATTAACCGTGGGGTGTTCTAACATGCCTATACCGGCATAAGATGATGTGATTTCAAGTTGTGCTACTCCTGTTTCATTTCCCCATCCTTCAACGACAATGTAAACAAAGCCAAGATCATTGACATCAAAACTTAACACGGAGGAAGGGGCACATAATTCATGGTCATCATTATAGGTAATTACTGCGCCTTGAGGGCTTAATACCGTTAAATACGTATCGAAATCAGACCCACAGGTATTAACACTAACCTGTTGCATTGTAGGATTTAATAAAAGTTTATAAAATACATCAGGGGAATCATATACTAAATTTTGATTGCCGTAGCAATATGATAGATCTACGGTATCCGTAAAAGGTAAAGCAGGTATCTCAATCGCATTAGCTAGATCATCCCCTGCGAGCGCACCACAGTCAAGCCCATTTATAATGGTTATACCAAAATCCATGACCGAGCCCCATTGAAATGCACCACATGGATTTAATGGGAGTGTAGCAGCCTCTTGTTGCATTACGCGCATTCTTGTTGCCCCATTATGCGCATTGTTAGGCACAGAAACATTAAAGAGTACAGGCACGGCCGGAGGCGTTCCAACCCATGTCCCTACAATTTCATTTTGGGTAAAGGTCTGGCTTTGATCAAAATCAATCCACACCGTCCCTGCGCATGCAAAATTTCCTCCACAGGTGCCAAAATCAACTTGCAGCGAATAGCTTGAACCAGCGCTTAAGGTGGTTGATTCATTTAGGTATACCTCAACACCGATTTGACTGGGGCATCCTACATGATTAATACCACCAGAAACTCCATTCAATATAACAGACTCTACATTGGAGTCCGCATTAGAAGACGGTCCACCAAGGGTGCAATATTGTCCGTTAATATGCATCGCTCCGACAAACAAGTAAATCGATAAACAGAGTTTTTTCATAAAAACCAACGCATTATTTATTGGTAAATTAACAAAAAATTAATGTGATTCCGCTTGAGAGCATAGAATTCTTGTAACCTTACGCACGTTTGCTTCGTTAACCATTCCCACAACAACAAACAGATGCAATTCAAAGCTAAATTTTTTAAAGTACTCAAGTGGTCATTGGGAATTACTACGGGGCTTGTGATTTTAATTTCATCCTTGCTCTATATTTTTCAAGATAAAATTTGTAACCTCGTTCTGAGCGAACTGGGAAAAGAATTTCGAGAACCGGTGTATTTTTCGACGGTTGATTTAACATTTTGGAGTACGTTTCCTAACCTTTCGATCAATGTACATGACGTAAAAGTCCATGATGCGTTCAAAACCAATGAATCTAAAAAGCTCTTATTGCAGTCTGACCGCATTCGGCTTGTCTTTAACCCGATTGATCTGTGGAGAGAAAACTATCACATTAAAGTAATAGAGATTGGGGCAGGTGAGTTAAATGTCCGCACCGCCAAAAACGGCGAAGTAAATTACTTAATTTTAAATTCCTCCGCGGAAAAGGAGGAATCGAAATATAATGTCAAAATATCTTCTGTTAGCACAAAAGATTTTCAAGTAAATTACCTAAACAGTAAATCCCATCAATATTACACTACGAAATTATCTGACATGTTGTTCTCTGGGGACTTCAATCAAGATGCATTCAACTTAAATGCACGGGGTAACATGTTGATTAATCGCCTGCAATCTGGAAAAGTTGCGTTGCTACAAAATAAACCAGTTACCATGGATTTATTAATGAATGTAAACACCAAAGAGGGAACCTTTTCACTGCCTAAAACAAGCTTTAAACTCGCTAGAATTCCCTTTACTGTATCGGGAAATTATGGGGTTGACAGTATGCGATTCGAGGTTAAAGCAGAAGAATTAACCTTGACAGATTTGGTTAACAACCTTTCGTTAGATGATGCTGAAAAAGAACTAAGCCGTTACAAAGGATCCGGAAGCGTGGGGTTCGATTTATCTATTTATGGCAGCACGCAGAATCAATCTGCTCCGAATATTGCTTGTAACTTTAATATATCGAATGGCCACTTAATTGAGCCTGTTAAGCACACCCAAATTAAAAACTTAAGAATGAAGGGGTCGTTCATCAGTGACGGCAATCCGGTAAATGACCATTTGATTATGGATCATCTTGCATTTGAAACGCCAGTAGGACCGTTCTACGGCGCGTTGGATATATTAAACTTTAATGTACCTAAAGTTACCGGAAAAGCGAAGGGCACCATTGATTTAAGTATTGCTAACCGTATCCTCAAAAACGAACTCATTCACCGCATGGATGGGATTGCAAAAATTAACTCAGAGTTTTCCCTTGTTGTTAATGACCAAGTAGACGTTAAAAAAATGAACGGAGACATTAGCCTATACAACGTCTGGTTCAAGGCCCGTAACGATCATAGAACCTTTGAGGACATCAACGGGAAATTCACGCTCAAAGGAAGTAATTTAACGATCGAGGGCGCTACCTTAGCGATTAACCGCAGTGATCTTCAAATGAACGGCACCTTTGAGAACGTATTTAATTACATGGCCAATTCAGGGGATTTAGCGGTAAATTGTTCCGTGAGTAGTCACCAAATATTAGTGGAAGACCTAGGAAAAACGACAAAAGCAGAGAAAAAGGAATCTAAAGGAAAATCCTTTGTTCTTCCTAACAACATTAATGGCCGAATCAATTTAAATGCGCGCAGTATTACCTATGAAAACCATACGTTTGAACAAGTTTCTGGCCCTGTGGTAATAAATAGAAGGACCCTTTCCTTCCCGTCCCTAAACGTTAGAAATGCCGGGGCAGATATTGTTGGAGCGATGGAAATAAAGGAACTTACCCCAGAACGATTAGAAATCAGCACGAATCTAAGATCGAACAATATTTATTTTACTCCATTGTTCAAAGAGTGGAATAATTTTGATCAAGATGTAATTCATGCAAATCAAATTTCTGGAAGAGTTCAAATGGAAGTGAATTTTTATGCGCCGTTTAATTTAATAGGAGGAATTGATTTAAATCAAATGGAAGTAGATGCGCATATGAAGGTGTTTAACGGCCATCTTAAAAACGTGGAATCACTGAACGATGTGGCCGCCAGTTTAAAAACCAATGCAGGAAAACTGCTTATCGGAAAAAGGAACTTAGATCAGTTTCAATCGAAAATGAAAGACATTGCTTTTTCCACGCTTGAAAATTCACTGCAAATCAGAAATGGAGTGATTACTATTCCAAACATGGTTATTGCATCATCCGCAATGGATATGGAACTGAGTGGAACGCACACATTCGACAATAAAATTGACTATCGGATGAAGTTTGATTTTAGAGATCTTTTAGGTGCAGATAGAGACAGTGAGTTTGGGACGGTAATAGATGACGAAACTGGAATGAAAATCTTTTTAAGAATGTACGGCGACTTAGATAACCCGATAATTGAATGGGATAAAACCAGCCGTAAACAAGAAGTTAAAGAACAATTTGCTCAAGAAAAAGAAACACTTAAATCAATGCTAAAGTCAGAATTTGGGGTTTTCAAAAAAGATACCGCTGTAGAAGAATATAAACCAAAGGTAGAAACCAAAGAAATAGTCAAGATTAACTTTAAGGATTCGAAACCAGACAAGTCCCACAATAACCCGCCGCCTGCAGAAGCTCAAAAACCAGGAAAAGAGGGAAAACTTAAAAACACCTTAAATCAGTGGAAACAAGAGCAAAATCAAGCAAATGTTACCGTAACGGTTCGCAAAGGATAATTACATTTGCAGGGTGAACCATGCTACTCAAGGATTTTTTATATACCGCAAGCCGCATTCTACAAAAGCGCAGTTAAATTCCTTTTATTCAGAAGATTTTGGGCGCTTAGACTTAGTGGCTTTTACATCTAAAAAACAAGCGGCATTCATTCCTTTTGGGTTATATGATTTGGAATTTACCATTACGCCAAAATTTGGACACGGGACCTTAAAGCATGCAACACCCCTTGACCCCATCGATGCAGCTGATCTCGACCCGCGTTATTTAGCCATTCGTTATTTTATGTGTGATGTTGTAAATCAATCTACTGCATACAAACAGAAAGATGAAGAAGCGTTTAATATCCTTGTTTGGCTAATGCAAGAACTTCGAAATTCGCAAGATATTTATATGTATCCTTGTGTGTTTTTAGCACAGTGGATGAAACCGCTTGGCATTTTACCCGAACCAATTGAAACAGCTGATTTTTTTGACCTACATGAAGGCGTATTTCTGAACAAAGGAATTGCCGATTTAAATCCTGGTGCAAAGTCATTTAATGAACTGCTTAACCAGAAACATATTGCAGAAAAAGCAACAATTAAACCTACGCTAGACCTCATGCTTCAATACTTAGAGGTACACTTATCAAATTTTAATGTAAACAAGACCCGAACCATTATTCACGAGTTGTTTCATTGAAATCTTAACACGGGTTAGCTCTTTACTTGGTCCTGGAACTGTATATTTGTGAAAAAAAATTATGAAAAATTCAATTTATT
>JBEGMB010000156.1:0-12480 GCA_041183245.1 Bacteroidota bacterium | reverse complement strand
TTGCTATTCCCTATGCGCAACAGATAAACACCATAGGGTAAGTGCGCTATTTCTATCGTTCCATCGGAATTCAGATTACCAATAAGCCACGAACGTCCTTGCATGTCCAGAATTTCAAAGGATTCTGAGCCCCCACGCATTACATGCAATACAGATTCCGCCGGATTCGGATAAATCCCAAGGAGTTCTTGCTCAAGCATTCCTGCATAAAAATCTTCGGTTCCACAAGCCCCAGCAAAGATATCGTTTGCTTCATAGCGATCCGTTGCAGGTACAGTCGCAGCATTCATTGTACTGGGAAAACCAATCTTTCCCCATTGGTAATCCTGAACAAACACTGGTTTTGTTAGATAGTGATAGCTGATGTCCGTTAATGCCGAAGTACCCGCAGGCGCCACCGTTCCTTTATTGTTGTTACCATAAGTAAACTGATCATTTCCCTGTATGCTGTAATTCACCGCACTGTATGGAAATCCCGTATTTGGTATCTCATTCCCAATCAGGTTCTGTGAAGGACTCGTATTGTCGGAAAAGAATATTCCGTACAAGGACGCTCGGTTTCTTAAGAAGGTATTGTAGGGACCATTCGCCCCATGGGAATTATCTATCACGATGTTCTGCACATCATTTTGCTCAAATAAATTGGCATATACGTAATTACCATGCAACACCAACTCTCCAGCTGAATTAGCGCCTAACAAGGGATTTCCGTTAGTCCAATACGGGTCTGTCGAATGATTAAATGAAGTTACATTACCGTTAGAACCTGCCTGAAGCAATACACTGTGTCTTAAGTGCTTAAACACGTTATTCTCAATCAAACATTCATTGGTAGTGAAGTGCATTACTACACCATAGCCTCTTCCGCCTCCACCGTAATCAAAGGCATCATAGAAATACGATTTCTCCACCTTGCTATTCGACACACTCTCAAACTCTACGTGAGCAAAGGTGGTTTTATTGGATTCTATTCCACTGATCCAACAGTTTTCTGCATACGTGAAGTGAATGCTACTTGCCTGCTCCGGTGCGGTATTGTCCATCCGCTCTATAGAAAAACATTGCAGTCCGATATTTCGCTTCATCAGTAAACGCTTTACCTTGGGTTGACGGTTCAACGAATAATTCATACGCAATTCAGAGTTTAACCATAAGGTATCTCCTGAAATCCCAGCAATTTTAACAAGTTGTCCCACACTACCCTGCGCCCAACTGGAAAAGACCAAGTCCGCATCTTGCTGTTGAATTCGAATCCAATCACCAGTATCAAACGGAGATACATTAGAAACCACTAAAAAGAATGAACCCTTAGCACCTTGAACGACCACCGACGCGGTATCTGCACTTTGCACTACCCCATTGGTTTGAATCGAATGCCCTGTCCCTCCTTGATTGAATACAAAATGTGTTGCTGAGGTGCCATCCCCCGTAATCAAACAATTACTCGGCAAACTGATTGGTGCATTAAAAAAATAGGTGCCTGCGGGGAAATGCACGTGAACCCCAAGCGGCTGATTCAATTGCAATAAGCTATCTATTACCGAATTAACCGACGTTACGCCATCCGGAATCGCTCCTTCTTGCACCGCATTGAAATAGGTAAAACCCGCCGTACTCGTATCCGTTAATCCAGCCACGGTCCAATCTACACTGCGATTTAGAGGTAACACCTGGCCATAACAACTAAAACCTACAAGGAAAACTAATAATAGTCGAATCATAGTTTGATGAATTTCCAGGTTGTTCCAGCGTAACGAATGAAATAAACCCCAGCAGTTAACTCGGATACATTAATTGCAGTTTTCCCTGCTTCTATCTCTTGACTTAGAACCACAAAACCTTTAGAATCCAAGCATGACACCATGCCGAAGCCTTGCGAAAGCGAAATGTTCAAGACGTCTTGCGTCGGGTTTGGGAATAGCGAAATCCCCACCCCATCGATCGGTTCTGTAGCAACCAATGGAAGCATCGGTTCATTTCCGATAACCGTTTGAAATTCGTCATTCGGACCAATCTTCATCGCAAATACGGACGACCCACCATTCATCGGATAGGTAATTGAACCCACAGCCAAGGCTCCTCCATCTAAGGTTGGAATAAATTGTTCCACTTTTTCATCTCCCCCGTGGTTGATGTAAATCGGACCATTGTCCCAATCGAAATTCGTATTAAACCGTCCAAGCGTTATGTCCATACCAAAATTGGGATTGCTTAAGTTTTCGTTTCTATACCCAACATACAACTTCGTTTGTGCACCATTCAAGGTTACTTCATCCAGAATAACATCTCCTGGGTTCACATAAACGGATTCATAAAATAAACTCCCATTAAACTCATAGCGCCCGGTGTAGTTGTCGTGCTCATTCAATACAGGATCGAACTTCCAACCTGTCAAGTTAAATCGATTCAGGTTGATGGTCATATCTGTTATTCCAAAGGTGCCTTTATCGCCAATGGACGTAAACCAAAGGGATGTTCCATTTTCGTGATATGCTGCTATAAATCCTTTATTTAGGGTAGAATCTACATTATAATAGGTGCCTGCTACCACATAAATACTGTCGTGTAATTCCAATACGGTATGAATCGCATTGGTTTCAGTTCCGCCAATAAAGCGAGACCACAAGGTATCTCCTGCCGCATTGGTCTTCACAATAAATCCGCGGCTATTGCTAGAATTCGGGTCTTGAGAAGAACCGACCATAACTACCCCATCGTCAAAGGTTAGTATGGCATCGTTGGTAAATTCCCATCCACCTAAATCAACACGTTTTTCCCAGGTTAAGGTTCCATTAGGGTCGGTATTCAAGAGGTAGAGGTCGTATGCAGTGACTTGATTTAGCATCGAACTTCCAGCCGCATATAGCCCATTCACTGCATGAGACAGCACGCGACGACCTTCATCAAATTCATAACTTCCATAATGTTGTGACCATTGATAAGCGCCGGTTTTACTTATTTTTAACAGGTAGGCTTCTGCATTGTCTCCCCAACTTCCACTTCGTCCAGTAAGCACATAGCTTGAATCAGGTAATTGTACTACCCCATGTCCCATATCGTATTCTGAACCGGAATATTGGGTGTAGAAACTTCCTTGAGCAAACATTACCAAGGAAAGAAAACCGAATGTCGTTAAGATTAAATATCGCATCGCAAGCGGATTGAAAGTGATTTACCAAAGGCACGCTTAGAAGCGAGTCCGATCACATTGTCGGAACCAATCCCCAAGCTTAGGCGTTTGTAGTTATAATGAATGGCGGAATTCAGTTTGAACCCAGAAAACCCACCATAACTCGCGCACAGCCCTAGGTGTAACCCCGGAACGATTTTTGTCACTAAGCCGGCATATACATAGGGAATATATCCTGGAATCAAAATCATTCGAAACCCGTAGGAAGGCTGAATTCGAACAGGACTTTGGGTATTAATCACATTGAAGATTTGAATACTTGCCGGTAAGAAAATTACTTTACTTCGGGTCTCAGTTTGTAATAAGCTGTCCGCATAAGAAAAGCCTGGCGCAAGCAATCCTTCTCGATTAATAAGTTGCGATAAGGTATATCCACCAAAGGCGAATGATGTATCAAGCGTTTGAGTCTGAACTGAATTGCTAACAGCGAAACCTAAATTACTAATGCTCAATTGCATGCTCATGGATTTTCCTGTTTCTTCATTCGCGATGTTAAACCGATAATCTCCGCTTAATGCTAATCCCAACCCTTTAAAATACGACGGAGAAGTAAGTTGACTGAAAGACCCATTACAAATCCCGTAGATGCTGTCGCCTTCCGTTGAGTAATAGAACTTCATCGGGTCAAGTCCTCCCAGTGTACCTTTGTAATACGAATTCAGGCCTACTAAATTCAAGCTTGCAGCGGACTGGCTGATGCGATCAAACAATGAAACGCCAAGGGTTTGAAACTGGTAATAACTTGCCTCGGAATAGGAAAAATCGGCGTATTTCCCCAAGAAGGGTTCATTCCCATAAAATGCCAAGGTATAAAGGTCTGAGGTATATTTTAGCGATCCCATAAAGGTAGACCCGAGCGTAGGACCGATCATCCATCGCGAAGACTTTCCTTCCTTATTTTTCAAGGAAACATAGTGCGTATAGCTCGCCGTTGCTTCAAAACCGACCGTATTAAAGGGTTTGTCTGCATCCATTGAACGGCCTTTAGCCATGGAATCGATGTACCCTCCAAAAATTAAGGGACTCAATACCTCATTACGCATGGTGGATGCACTATAATCTACCGTTCCATTGACTAAGATTAATTGTTTCCCAGCGTAGCTGGAATCAACATCATAGGACCTTAAAGGTTGTGCAAATCCCGTATAAACGAACAATACACACCAAATCACATGAAATTTCTTCATTAATAGACGATTTGAGTTTGTAACTTGGCTTTCAGGCGCACATGCAAAAATGCTCCCATCGGGATAGATACTTGCTGATTGGCCGAACCCGACGGATTGGGCGTATCCAGAATTCCTTCCACGCGAATATACTTCACTTGATTAATTTGTTCCATAAGTGTCTTGGATAAGTAGAATTTCACGCTTGAATTCTTAACATACATTCCAGATGCATTTTGTGCACCTGCCACAGCGCTCAGTACTAAGGCGTCCCCAATTGTTTCTTCGATGACCTGTGAATTCGCATCTAAAAAAGATAGTTTCATTTGACATTGCATTGGAAATGCATTGGAGGCATCCAATTGAAAATATCCTCCCGTAACATGAGTTTTAGCCGTATTCTGAGTTAAACTAACGGCAAAGGTATCAGCCAAGGTCAATTGGTCCCCTTGAAGTTGCAAAGGCATTTGCGCATGTAGATCCACTTTTAACCGACTGGTAGAAAAGATTTCATCCCATCCGCCATTCACATTTCCATTCGGGTTTATGGTGATTTTATACCCAAGATTCATGGTAGCACCAAGGTTTTCAAACACTTGTTCTACATTACTGTTCTGTGAATTAATTTGAATTTGCTGGGTAGAAGGTGTTAGGTTATCCCATGTACCAACGGCTGGAGCGAGATACAAATCCTGACCAATACAAGGCGCAGCAAGCGCCACATTATTCCCAGTACTGTTAACATTTTCAATCAAGGTTAATTCGCTTTTCACCGGGACTTTCATTCCGTTGGAAAGAGATAAACTCAATTGAATGTTATTCACATCAACCAGGCCTGAAACGATGTTATTCAAATAGTCCACCGTTAAACCTGTTGTATCGCTAAATACTTGATTGCCAAAATATCCACGTGCATAATCTAAGGCGATATCTTTCAAGGTGGCTTCTACCTTAAATTGCTGCGCCGGCGTTACGCTTACCGAAGGACCTGTAGGATCTGTAACAGCGACTACAGATGCTTGTAAAATATTGAAAGAGATTCCGTTGATTCCTCTTAAATCCATTTCATATCCGGAAAGGTCAAGCGAACCTGAACCAACGGTTGGATTGGCATTATCACCCGCTCCTACGGTTAGGGATTGTTGAAAGAGAAGTCCGTTGTTGTATACTCCGGGTAAAGTCACATTGAACGTTACGCTGGTTGGAAGTGGATTATACACTTTAAGGTCAATTTTTCCACTATGAACCCGAATTTTCTTAAGCTGAACGCCCGGAATATCGATGGTATGTTCTTCAGTTTCATTAAATACATTGAATCCTGCAGGTACATTTAAGGCGATGGTCGGATTAAAAATCTGAACCACTTGGGTGTCAGGGATAGAAACGATATCGGCTAATCCAAGATCTAAGATGGTCTTGGTAAGGTCTAAATCCAAGGTCCCGTTTGCATTCCCAACAAGGGTTTGATTATCGGTTAATTTGGATAAATCCAAGGTGTCATTAATCAATGGGGCTCCGAGTTCAGTGTCCCAAGACGTGGCTTGCTTCTTACAGCTGGTAAGCGCAACGACCAATACTACTAAGAAAATATAGTACTTCATTACACGCGTTCAATTATAGTGGCGTACCCCTGCCCCACACCGATACACATCGAAACTAAGGCGTATCGTTTTCCTGTTGCATTCAGTTGTCTAGCAGCCGTCAATAAAATCCGTGCTCCAGTCATTCCAAGGGGATGTCCGAGGGCGATTGCGCCACCGTTAGGATTAATTCGAGGGTCGTTATCCGCCAACCCTAATTGACGTGTACAAGCCAACACCTGCGCCGCGAAGGCTTCATTCAACTCAATAAGATCCATTTGGTCTAAGGTTAATCCGGCACGGGAAAGCGCTTTTTTCGACGCCTCTACAGGACCAATGCCCATAATGCGTGGCTCAATACCACTTATTGCTGCGCTAACAATACGTGCTAAGGGCTTGCATCCTACTTGATTTACTCCAGTTTCAGAGCCAATTAACAAACTAATTGCCCCATCATTTAATCCTGAAGCATTTCCTGCCGTTACTGAACCGTCCGATTTAAAAGCAGGTCGCAAGGAACCCAATTTCTCGAGTGTTGTGGATGCTTTTGGAAATTCATCCCGATTAAAACGTATAGGTTCGCCTTTCTTTACGGGTATTTGAACTTCCATGAGTTCGTCATTAAAGAAACCGTTAGCTTGAGCAGCGGCTGTTTTTTGTTGCGACCAAAAGGCAAATGCGTCCTGATCTTCACGGGAAATTGAAAACATTTCCGCTAAATTTTCTGCAGTCATTCCCATGCTATCCACTCCGTACAATTTTTCCATTTGCGGATTGACAAAGCGCCAACCAAACGATGAATCATAAAGTTGCTGATCACGTCCAAAGGCTGCACCTGCTTTTGAAAGCACAAAAGGGGCTCGTGTCATTTGCTCCACACCGCCAGCGAGGTATAAATCCCCTGCGCCATCTTTAATGGCACGTGAGGCATTTACAGCGGCCGCCATACCAGAGGCACACAAGCGATTTACAGTTTCTCCACCAATAGAAGTTGGCAAACCAGCCAATAAGGTTGACATTCGCGCCACATTCCGGTTGTCTTCTCCTGCTTGGTTCGCACATCCCATAATGGCATCTTCAATGAATGAAGCATTTAAATTGGGATGTTTTGCAATCAAGGCTTTCATGGTCATTGCTAACAAGTCATCTGCACGAACAGCAGCTAACGCACCACCAAAACTCCCGATTGGCGTACGAATTCCGTCTATAATAAAGGTTTCTCTCAAGGTATTTATTTGTTGTAAAAATAAGGAAATTATAACAAAATACTGTGATGAAATCTTGATGTAAATGAGCCTTACATTCTGGGTTTGTAGCAATAATAGGTTAGAATCCAATGGCGTCGACACGTATAATGTTATGCTCAAATGGACTCGGATACATGATTTATTCCCATTTTTGTAGCTATATGGCACAGTTAACCAAATCACAGATTGAATACCTAAGTTCCTTAGGCATAAAATTCCATACCGATCAATCGCTGTTATTGGCATATGGTCATGATGAAACCGAGGACTTTGTTTTTCCGCCGGAATTGGTACTCATACCGAGTTCAGCCGAAGAGATATCAAAGATTATGAGCTATTGCCATGAACATTCCATTCCCGTAACACCCGCCGGCGCTAGAACCGGATTAAGTGGTGGTGCCTTGCCTTTGCATGGAGGAGTACTGATTTCTATGGAAAAATTCAATAAAATCCTTCACATCGATACCGATAATTTACAAGTCACCACGCAACCTGGGGTTATTACCGAAGTATTACAGCAAGCCGTAAAGGAGCATGGGTTATTTTATCCACCGGATCCAGCGAGTAAGGGCTCTTGTTTTATTGGGGGAAATGTATCGGAAAATTCAGGAGGTCCGAAAGCTGTAAAATACGGGGTAACAAAAGATTACGTGCTGAATCTTGAAGTGGTACTTCCAACAGGAGAAATCATTTGGACAGGCGCCAACGTTTTAAAGAATGCCACTGGATACAACCTTACGCAATTGATTGTTGGATCAGAGGGAACCTTGGGAATAATTACAAAAATCGTACTTAGGCTGTTACCGCACCCAACGCATGATGTATTATTTCTGGTTCCATTTTTCGATGCGAATACGGCATGCGCAGCAGTTCCTGCCATCTTCAAAGCAGGAATTATTCCGAGCGGTATGGAATTCATGGAGCGGGATGCATTATTGTGGGCAAAAGCTTTTACTGGTGACGAAACAATTCCAGTAGCTGATACTCATCAGGCGCATTTGCTCATTGAATTGGATGGCTTTGATCAAGACCAATTGATGCGTGAAGCTGAACAATTATTCGCGGTACTTGAGACCTTCGAAACCGACGAGATTTTATTTGCCGATACTTCTGCGCAAAAGGCGGCTTTATGGAATTTAAGAAGAAAGGTAGGTGAAGCCGTTAAAACACAATCTACCTACAAGGAAGAAGACACCGTGGTTCCTCGATATCAATTACCTAATTTACTGACGCATGTTAAAGCAGTTGGTGCTCGATATGGCTTTAAATCGGTGTGTTATGGTCATGCCGGCGACGGGAACCTGCACGTAAATATAATACGTGGCGAATTAAGTGATGATCAATGGGAACAGGAACTTCCAAAAGCAATTACCGAAATTTTCAAGGAGGTAGTTCGTTTGGGTGGAACAATATCTGGTGAGCATGGGATTGGATACGTTCAACGTCCGTATATGCCGCTAGCTTTTCCGGAAGTCACATTGAACTTAATGCGTGAAATCAAACGGGTATTTGATCCAAAAGGAATTTTGAATCCCGGGAAGATATTTTAAGCCTCTCCTTTCATCCAGCGCAGATGTTTCGCATAAAGCAAAACAAAGACTAAGGAAACAACCAGATTAAAAATCAAAATTACCGATGGAATTAGGGATGGCGAAACAAAGAAATAAAGACTTCCACTGGCTAATAAATTATACACAATGTATCCATGAAAGCCCAAATGGTTTCTTTTTAACATCAAATAAGCGGAAGCCGCTCCCAACATGGCGATGACAATGTTAACGATATTTGTTTCGTAGAAATAGCCATTGAGCACCTCAGTCATTGCCTGTAAGCGCTCGAGTAAATTCACCAATGAATTGAACCCTAGTTCTTTTAATTCAACAATAGACTTTGCCATTTCTACACGCTCTTTATTCAAATCTGCTTCGGTAGGCTTGAAAAACAAAAGCGTTAAAATACCGAATAAAATAGCAGAACCTGTATTAATAAAGGTTAGGATTAACAGAGCAAATAAGCCTTTAGGCCGCTGAACTGGGGTATTAACATCTTCCATTTAGGCAGTCTTAATTTCCAAGTTTATTATTGTCTAACTCAACTTCTTCTGGGGTAATTAACTTTAATTCCGTGCGACGATTCATTTGGTGATCTTCTACCGAACAATAAACTCCGTTTTTACACTTATTAAGCAACTTGGTTTCACCATAACCTTTAGCAGTAATTAGCTTCCTGCTAATTCCTTGAGCAACAATATAGTCGACACAACTTTGAGCCCGTTGTTTTGACAATTTTAAGTTATACTTATCTGAACCTCTTGAATCTGTATGTGAAGAAAGTTCTACTTTCAAGTCTGGATGAGACTTCATGTATTTAACTAACTTGTCAAGTTCTACTTTACCTTCCGGTCGTAAGAAATATTTATCGAAGTTATAAAGTACGAGATCTAAACGGATGTACTCACTGTCTTGCTTGTCAAGTAAGGTCACCATATAATTCACCGTATCAACACAGTTCCCTGAAATAGTAGCTGGGATAGCAATGGATGCATCTTCGTGATTAATCAAATTTGCTACGATTGAATCCACGCGTTCAGCCCCTTCATTCTTCCAAGAATAAGCACCATTCATGCCGGTATTCAACTTTTGAACCGTTCCATTGTGCTTGTAAATGTTTAAACGAACATCGCTTAAGGCTTGTTTATTTTGGTCAACCACTTTTACAGTCGTGGTATATTGTTTAAAATAGGAATTCAATGAAACCACTTCACTGACTGGCATGGTAGCTTTAAATGACGCTGAGTCAGCGGTCATATTCTTATCTCCCTTAAACCAAATCTTGTATTCATGGTTCTTACGAAGTTCTAGCGCCTCAGTTTTCCCGTTCTTGTCAGTTTTAAGTTCTACCAGTTCTTGGTTTTTTAAATCTCTAATTTGAATCGATTGATTTTTTAATACTTTCCCTTTGCAATCTTTCAATTCAACCATTAAATCTGCTTTAAATACGGGTTTATTAAATGCATAAATACGATCCTTGAATTGCTCTCTATTTGTTGAGAAGTAACCCTTCCCTGTTTCCTCATCCACATAATATGCAAAATCATCTGCATTTGAGTTAAGCGGCGCACCAATATGCTCAGGATTATTACCATCTAATTCAGACATAAACACGTCAAGTCCTCCAATGCCATTCCATCCGTAAGAACTAAAATAAAGGACACCCCAATTTGAAATAAATGGAAACATCTCATCTTCCGTAGTATTCACCGTAGGACCAAGGTTAACCGGTTCCGACCATTCGTCATTTTCTGCATCATAAAAGGTTTGCCAAATATCTGAACTGTAGGTAGTATCTTTATCTATGATTGACTTTATCATACTGCCTGGTCTGTTTGAAACGAAATAAACCGCTCCATTGGCATCCATCGTGGCATGTCCGGTAGAATATTGAATCGAATTAAAAGGGAAATCAAATTCAGTATAGGCCGAACCATCTACTTTAAACACACGTTGCTTTAGCCGTGCGTATTTCATTTTTCCTTCAATATCTTTTTGCTCAAAATTTGAAGTAACAAACATTATATCTCTGGCTGGATTAAATGACACCGGTCCATCATGGCTTTTGGTATGGTCAATGTCTCTCCACCGATTTTTGTAAAGAAAATTTGTCCAAAACGGTTTCTGATAGAATTTAAAAGTCTGAGTTGCTTTCGTTGAATCATACCATGCAATGTCCGTATAATATTGACCAGTTCTCGGATAATGTTTATTAATGGCTTTACTATTATATTCGTTCGTTACAAAAAGAATTCCACCTTTATCGTATGGAAACGCACCGAACTCCTCTCCTTTTGAACCTTTCTTGAATAAGCGAACAACATAATCTGATTGATTTGAAAGGTTCTGATTGAATTGACTCAGTCCATTTTTACGAGCGAGAAGACTCTCATCTTGACCAAACTTAGAAAGAGCAGAATCCAGAACGCCCTCAATACGCTTAGTTTGCCCCATGTATGCCAAAGCATTCATGAAGTATATCCAATCTGATGCTGTTGATTGTCCTTTAGCGGTGAGTTTTGACGACCAATTCATTGCTGATCGGTAGTTTTCAGACATGTACGCGGCCTCAACCGTATTCCGTAAAATGTTCCAATCAGGACTGATTGATTTGAGTGTTTTAGTGGATAACTCTTCCCAAACAGGAAGCGCTTCAGAGTACCGGAACTGCTTAGATAGATCCGTAGCGTATTTGATTTTGTATTCTTGTGCGTTAAATCCCCAAATGAGTATGCACGCGGTAAGTGTAATTAATTGTTTCATCTTAAAAATATCTTGGGCTCTGTACTGCATTATTTTTACCATTCAAATCAAACGAAATCATGATTTCATGAGTCCCCCATTGATTGAGCATTTTTCCATTTAATGGGAAATCAAAAGAATATCCTGCTGTACAAAAATCTTTAATTTGATAAGCAAAATTTACACCTGCGCAATCGGTCGTCCGATAAAGTCCACCAATCCAAAAGCGATTAAATAAATGCGCTGAAAAATTTAAATCAGCAATTACCGGTCCACCTCCGGTATATTTTACAAGTACTGAAGGTTTCAAATCTAACACAGAGTTCACTTTATAGACATACCCTCCGGTTAGATACACATGACGTTGTAAATAGGCATTTCCCGTATTGTTGTCTACGTTTCTTTTAACCAATCTTGGTACAGACAATCCCGCATAAAAATTACGGGCATACAAATACGCGCCAAAACCAAAATTCGCCTTGGTTTGTCTGAACGAATTGGTATAGTTTGGATCGGTCAAGTCGGTTGCAATTAAATTCGAAAAATCATACCCATATTGTTGAATTCCTCCGGATAAGCCTAAGGACAATTTTAGATCATCATTATTCAATTGCATATGGTATGCAAAATTTGCCATGGCACTAAAACCTGATCGAGAACCAATTTTATCGTACGCTATGTTTGCTCCTACTCCGATATCTTGGCGAAGTACAGGCGCATGCACAGATAAAAACTGTGTGTTTGGCGCACCATCCCACCCAACCCATTGGGCTCGGGTTACTCCCGTAATATTTAGCGCCTCCCTGCTCCCTGCATACCCAGGATTAAACTGAAGCGGATTAAAAAAATACATCGATGTTTGTGCATCTTGTTGTGCGAAAATACTTGTTCCAACAAGTAAAATCAGCGTGATTTGAGCAATTCTTTTCATTCTTATGGTTGAATTTCAATATAACCTTGATAAGGATCTTGGGATTTTTTATTCGTATCTACGACGTAGAAATA